>JBMOMG010000150.1:0-16721 GCA_049323155.1 Actinomycetota bacterium
GTCGAGATTCTGGGTGCCCGGCAGGCCGAGCGAGGCCTGGACGAGCTGGCCGAGCACCGTGGCCCCGGCGGCGAGGCCGGCGATGGTGCGCGCAACCAGCGTGACCCTGCTCCACAGGGCCAGCCCGGCCGAGATCGCCACGACCGCGGCGGCGGCGTCGAGGACCGCCACGTAGAAGGCTGCGTCCGCCAGTGCGGGAAGCACGAAGAGGAGGACCGCGCCGAGAAGCAACGAAGCGGCCGCGGCCACTCGGGAACACCCCGAGGGCGCGGCCTCGTCGCGGGCGCCTGACACGAACCCGGCGGTCGTCACCGGTTGCCCCCGACCATGAAGGCCTGGGAGGAGGGGCTGGGTGAGACCTGCCGGACGCTGTCGTCGTGCTGTTGGGAGGTCAGCACGATGCGTCCGGTCGAGTTCATGTCAGGCACCTACGTCTTGTTGCCAGCAGGGCCGCCTCCCGCCCTTGGACGGCCCTGCTGGTCTTACTTCCATCTCCCCCCGGAGCTTGTGCGTACAACGCTACGTTCGTCCCCGACACGTCGGGGCAACGCGTGTTCCACACCTGCGCCACACTTGGGTAACAGTGGGCCGGCTCACCCGCCGACCTCGTGCGGACCTCGTTGAGGGGCCCTGCGTTGGGGTACGACGGGCGGGCGACCGCCCGGCTCCCGCGAGGCGGCGGCCCACCGACCCCGAGGAGTCTCGTGCACCGATCCCAGGCTGGACCGCGATGAGCGCCGACGTCGTCTACCTCCTCGCCGGCGCCGCGCTGCTCCTCGCGGTGGTCCTGCCCACGGCGCTGAGCCGGGCCGCGATCTCCGCGCCGATCGTGCTGCTGCTGGTCGGTGCGCTGATGGGCCTGCTGCCGTGGGGCGACGCGGACGTCACCCCGATGGGAAACCTGGCGTTCGTCGAGCACCTCACCGAGTTCACCGTGATCATCGCGCTGATGGGTGTCGGACTGGCACTGGACCGCCCCCTCGACCTGCGCGACTTCTCGAGCTGGCGCAAGTGGAGTGCGGCCTGGCGGCTCCTGGGCATCGCGATGCCGCTGAGCATCGCGGCCGTCGCGCTGGTCGGCTGGTGGATGGTCGGCCTGGCCCCGGCCGCGGCGCTGCTGCTCGGCGCGGTGCTGGCCCCGACCGACCCCGTACTCGCCTCCGATGTCCAGGTGGAGGGACCCACCCCCGCCGACTCCGTGGAGGACCACGACGAGATCGATGAGAGCGACGAGGTCCGTTTCGCGCTCACCTCCGAGGCGGGCCTCAACGACGGGCTGGCGTTCCCGTTCGTCTACGCAGCGATCTTCCTCGCCTCGCTCGGCCCGGTCACCGAGTGGGGGCTGCGCTGGCTGGGCTGGGAGCTGGTCGGCAAGGTGGCCGTCGGTGTGCTGCTCGGGATCGCAGTGGGCTGGCTGCTGGCCAAGGCGGCGTTCCGGGCCCCGGCCCGCTCGCTCCGGCTCGCCGAGACCGGTGAGCCGCTGCTCGCGCTGGCCGCCGTGCTGCTGTCCTACGGGGTCGCCGAGACCCTGGGCGGGTACGGGTTCCTGGCGGTCTTCGCGTGCGCGATGACGTTGCGCTCCGCGGAGCGGGGACACGAGTACCACGCGCACATGCACGACGTCGTCGAGCGGCTCGAACGGCTGCTGACCCTCGTCGTGCTGCTGCTGCTCGGGGTGGCGATGACCAACGGCATCCTGCGGAACCTGACCTGGGAGGCGGTGGCGCTCGCCGTGCTCCTGGTGCTGGTGATCCGACCGCTGGCGAGCCTGGTCTCGATGGGGTTCCGGCGCTCGACCTGCCGGATCGGCGACCATGTGCTCACCGCGCCGGAGCGGCTGGCGATCTCGTTCTTCGGCGTGCGCGGCGTGGGATCGCTGTACTACCTGGCCTACGCCACCGGCCATGCCGACTTCGGCGACCACCAGCTGCTGTGGTCGACCGTGGCCTTCACGATCGCGCTCTCGGTGCTGGTGCACGGGGTGAGCGCCACCCCGGCGATGCGGTGGCTGGAGCGGTCGCGCGATCAGGTCGGCTGACCCGGCTCGTCACAGCACGTGGTCGCCGTACATCTCTCCGAGCGGGTCGGCGATCAGCTCGATCCGGGCGCCGTCGGGGTCGGTGAAGTAGACCGAGACGCCGCTGTGGACGACGTACTCGACGCCGACCTGGTCGAAGCGGTCCACGATCTCCTGCCAGCGCGCGGGATCCACCGAGATCGCCACGTGGTGGAGGCCGCCGAGCACCTCGGCGTAGGGGCCGAGGTCGAGGCCGGGAAAGTCGAAGAAGGCCAGCAGGTTCTCGTGGCCGATGTCGAAGAAGAAGTGCGACGAGCCGGGGTAGTCGCGGTTCTCGATCAGCTCGGTCAGCGGGAAGCCGAGCAGCCCCTGGTAGAACTCGATCGTCCGCTCCACGTCGCTGCTGATCAGCGCAGTGTGGTGCAGGCCGCGCCCGGTCGACGCGGGCCGGTCACCGGCGGGACGCAGGTGGGCGTCCCTCAGTCGCTGCCGCTCGGCCGTCAGTGACTCCACGTCTGGTGCGCTCATCGGTCCATCATGCAAAGGACATGGGCTGATCCGCCAACCGGGGTTACGAGACATCCGGTCCGCGGGTCACTACCGTCGACAGCGAGGACTCCTTCGAGGAAGGCTGACGATGAGCGACCCGACACAGAACCCGCCGCCTGACGACAGCGGACAGAACCCGCCACCCCCGCCACCCGGCGCGGGCCAGGGTGGGTACCCGCCGCCCCCTCCGGGTCAGGGCGGGTACAACCCACCACCGCCCGGCGGGGGCGACTACGGCACCGGTGCCCCACCGCCGCCTCCCCCGCCCGGGGGCTGGCAGCAGCCGGGGTCGATGCCGCCGCCGGTGCAGGGCTACAACACCGGCATCGGGCAGCCGGCCGAGCTGCTGCCCCGGTTCCTCGCGCGGCTGATCGACTTCATCCTGGTCGGCATCGTGAACGGCGTCCTGGTCAGCGTGTTCGTGATCGGCTCGCTGATGGACGGTGACGTCGACTCCTTCGGCACCTGGGGGATGAACAACGGCTCGGCCTGGGCGGCCGGGGCGGTGTCCTCCATCCTCAGCACCGCGATCACGCTGGGGTACTTCACGTTCATGGAGCACAACCGAGGCCAGACGGTCGGCAAGATGCTGCTCAAGCTCGAGACCCGGGGTCCCGACGGTGGCCGGCCGACGATGGAGCAGGCGGTCAAGCGCAACGCGTTCACCGCGATCGGCCTGCTCGGGATCATCCCGGTCATCGGCTTCATCTCCGGGCTGCTCAGCCTGGTGGCGGTGATCATGATCGCGGTGACGATCAACAACAACAGCGTCACCCGCCGCGGCTGGCACGACGACTTCGCCGGCGGCACGCAGGTGGTGAAGGTCGGCTAGCTCCCCGCCTGGCGGTCTACCACGTGAACATGGGAAACCGGGACTTGGCACGGTCCACGCACCGTGCCAAGTCCCGGTTCTTCGTGCCAAGCAGGACCGGCGGTCAGTCCCGCGGCTTCTTGGTGCGCGGCTTCTTCTTCCCCGCCGACTCGAACCCGTCGGCGGACTGGCCCTTGCGGTGCGGCTTCTTCTCGTACGGCTTCTTGGCGTAGGGCTTCTTCTCGAACCCCTTCTTCTCGTACGACGCTCGCGTCGGCGCCCCATCGGCCGGAGACAGCTCGATCAGCTTGCCGGAGATCCGCGTGCGCTCCAGGGCGGCGAACGTCTCGGCCGGCAGGTCGGCCGGCAGCTCGACGATCGAGTGGTCACCCCGGATGTCGATGTGGCCGAAGTCGTCACGGCCCAGACCGCCCTCGTTGGCGATCGCGCCGACGATCTGGCGCGGCTCGACCCGGTGCCGCTTGCCCACGGCGATCCGGTAGGCGGCGTACTCCTTGTCGCTGCGTCCGCGGCGCGGCTTCTCCCGGCGCTCCGGGCGACCGCCCTCGGCGGCGTCACGGCGCCGGCCCTTCTCGTGGTCCCACGCGCCGCGCTTGTCCTCGCGCTTGCCGTCGAACACCCGCTGCGGCTCCGGCTCCTGCTCCATCAGCAGCGGCTGGCCGTCCTGGGCCATGATCGCCAGCGCCGAGGCGATGTCGGCCGCGGGCACGTCGTGCTCGAGCTCGTAGGCGTCGACCAGCTCCCGGTAGAGCGCCAGCTTGTCCGAGGCGAGCGCCTCGGTGATCGCGTCGTTGAAGCGGGCGACCCGGGTGACGTTGACGTCCTCCACGCTGGGCAGCGGGGTCTGGGTCAGCGGCTGCCGGGTGGCCTTCTCGATCGCCTTGAGCAGGTGGCGCTCGCGCGGGGTGACGAACGACAGCGCGTCACCGGTGCGCCCGGCCCGGCCGGTGCGTCCGATCCGGTGCACGTAGGACTCGGTGTCGGTGGGGATGTCGTAGTTCACGACGTGGCTGATCCGCTCCACGTCGAGGCCGCGCGCGGCCACGTCGGTGGCGACCAGGATGTCGAGCCGGCCGTCGCGCAGCTGGTTGATCGTCCGCTCGCGCTGGGCCTGCGCGACGTCACCGTTGATCGCGGCCGCGGAGAAGCCCCTGGCGCGCAGCCGCTCGGCGAGCACCTCGGTGGCCTGCTTGGTGCGGACGAAGATGATCATCCCCTCGAAGTTCTCCACCTCGAGGATCCGGGTGAGCGCGTCGAGCTTCTGCTGGTGCGCGACGGTGAAGTAGCGCTGGGTGATGTTCGCCGCGGTCGTGGTCTTGTTCTTGACCGTGATCTCGACCGGGTCGGTGAGGTACTTCTTGGAGATCCGCCGGATCTGCGCCGGCATCGTCGCGGAGAACAGCGCGACGTGCTTGTCCGCCGGGGTGTCGGCGAGGATCGTCTCGACGTCCTCGGCGAAGCCCATCTTGAGCATCTCGTCGGCCTCGTCGAGGACCAGGAAGCGCAGCTCGGACAGGTCGAGGGTGCCCTTCTCCAGGTGGTCCATGATCCGGCCCGGGGTGCCCACGACGACGTGCACGCCGCGGCGCAACGCCGACAGCTGGACGCCGTACGCCTGACCGCCGTACACCGGCAGCACGTGCAGGCCGGGGATGTGCGCGGCGTACCGCTCGAACGCCTCCGACACCTGGAGCGCGAGCTCCCGGGTCGGGGCGAGCACGAGTGCCTGCGGCGTCTTCTGCTTCAGGTCGAGCTGGGACAGGATCGGCACCGCGAACGCCGCGGTCTTGCCGGTGCCGGTCTGCGCGAGGCCGACGACGTGCCGGCCCTCGAGCAGGGCCGGGATGGTTGCGGCCTGGATCGGCGACGGCGACTCGTAGCCGACGTCGTCGAGGGCGCGCAGCACGCGCTTGTCGAGGCCGAGGTCGGCGAAGGTGGGGGTCTGGTCCGGCGCGCCGGTCTCGGCGTCGTCAGGGGAAGGCATCCCCCCAGGGTAGCCGTGTGCGCGCCGTCACCCCGGGCCGCGCGGGTCTCGACAGGCTCGACCGCCGGATGCTCGACCGCCGATGCTCGACCGCCAGCTGAGTACGCGCACGGATGTGCACGGGGCCAGGTACGCCGAGCATGGGATCGTGCCGTGGTTCCCCGTGATGCTCTGCCTGCTTCCCGTGCTGGTGCCCGCCGCCCGGGTGGCCGGGGTCCGCAGCTGGCGCGACGCGGTCGTCGTGGCCGCGTCGGCTGCCTTCCTGCTCGCGCTGCTCGTCGAGCGGGTCACCACCCGAGCCACGTGACCCCCGGCGTGAAGCCCTGCGTGCCCGGCGTGATGCCCCGCGTGATGCCCCCCGCCATCCGCCGGCGGTCAGCCCCGGGCGACACCGCCGAGCGGCCGGCGGAGCACGACGATCGAGCGGCCCGTCACGGGGAACTCGTCGCCGGGCTGGAAGACCGGCGCGTCGTCGAACACCGAGACGATCCCGATCTGGTCGTCACTGGTGTCGAGCGCGACGATCCAGCCGTCGTCGTACAGCCCCTCGGGGATGGTGAACGAGATCGTCTCGTGGAAGGCGTTGAACGCGACCAGGAACGAGTCCCCGACCACCGGCTCGCCGCGCGGGTCCGGCTCCGGGATCGCCTCACCGTTGAGGAAGACCAACATCGACAGCGCGTGGCTCTCGTTCCAGTCGGTGTCGGTCATCCGCGCGCCGGTGCTGTTGTACCAGCCGATCTCGGGCCGGCCGTGTTCGTCGGTGCCCGCCCCGGGGAAGCGGCGACGCCGGAACACCGGCTGCTCGTGGCGCAGCGCGACCACCCGGCGAGCGAAGGCGAGCAGGTCCTCCTCGGCCTCGACGAGGTCCCAGTCGACCCAGGCCAGCTCGTTGTCCTGGCAGTAGACGTTGTTGTTGCCCTGCTGCGACCGGCCGAGCTCGTCGCCGTGGGCGATCATCGGCACGCCCTGTGACAGCAGCAACGTGGTGAGGAAGTTGCGCTGCTGGCGTGCGCGCAGGGCGAGGACCTCGGGGTCGTCGGTGTCGCCCTCGACGCCGCAGTTCCAGGACCGGTTGTGGCTCTCCCCGTCGGCGCCGCCCTCGCCGTTGTCCTCGTTGTGCTTCTCGTTGTAGGACACCAGGTCGCGCAGCGTGAAGCCGTCGTGGGCGGTGATGAAGTTGACCGAGGCGATCGGCTTGCGCCCGGAGTGCTCGTAGAGGTCGGCCGAGCCGGTGATCCGCGACGCGAACTCGCCCAGGGTCGACGGCTCGCCGCGCCAGAAGTCGCGGACGGTGTCGCGGTACTTGCCGTTCCACTCGGTCCACAGCGGCGGGAAGTTGCCGACCTGGTAGCCGCCGTCCCCGACGTCCCACGGCTCGGCGATCAGCTTCACCTGGCTGACCACCGGGTCCTGCTGGACCAGGTCGAAGAACGCCGAGAGCCGGTCGACCTCGTGGAACTGCCGGGCCAGCGAGGAGGCGAGGTCGAAGCGGAAGCCGTCGACGTGCATCTCGGTGACCCAGTAGCGCAGCGAGTCCATGATCAGCTGCAGCACGTGCGGGTGTCGCATCAAGAGGCTGTTGCCGGTGCCGGTGGTGTCGAAGTAGAAGGACTTGTCCTCGTCGACGAGCCGGTAGTAGCTGTTGTTGTCGATCCCCCGGAAGCACAGCGTGGGGCCCTGGTGGTTGCCCTCGGCGGTGTGGTTGTAGACCACGTCGAGGATCACCTCGATGTCCGCCTCGTGCAGCGCCTTGACCATGGCCTTGAACTCCTGCACCTGCTGCCCACGCTGGCCTGTGGAGGAGTAGGCGTTGTGCGGGGCGAAGAAGCCGATGGTGTTGTAGCCCCAGTAGTTCGACAGCCCCTTGTCGAGCAGGTGCGCGTCCTGGACGTACTGGTGCACCGGCATCAGCTCGATCGCGGTGACCCCGAGCGTCTTGAGGTGCTCGATCATGGCCGGGTGCGCGATCGCGGCGTACGTGCCTCGGATATCCTCGGGGATGCCTGGGTGGGTCTGGGTCAGCCCCTTGACGTGGGCCTCGTAGATCACCGACTCGTGGTACTCGTGGTCGGGGTGCCGGTCGTTGCCCCAGTCGAAGAACGGGTTGACCACGACCGAGAGCATCGTGTGCCCGAGGCTGTCGGTGTCGTTGAAGGCGTCGGGGTCCTCGAACCGGTAGGAGAACAACGACTCGTCGCCGTCGATCTGCCCCTCCACCGCCTTCGCGTAGGGGTCGAGCAGCAGCTTCGCCGGGTTGCACCGGTGGCCGTTCGCCGGGTCGTAGGGCCCGTGCACCCGGTAGCCGTAACGCTGTCCGGGCTGTACGCCGGGCAGGTAGACGTGGTGCACGAACCCGTCGGTCTCCACCATGTCGACCCGGGTCTCGGCCCCGTCGTCCCCGATCAGGCACAGCTCGACGCGCTCGGCGACCTCGGTGAACAGCGCGAAGTTCACCCCGGAGCCGTCGTAGGTCGCGCCGAGGGGGTAGGAACGGCCGGGCCAGATCTGCATGCAGTGCTCCTCGGGAAGGGGTGGTGCTGGGACGACAGTAGCCACCCGTACCCCGCCGCGGCGATCGTGTGCGCGCCGCGCTGCAGTGAACTGCGTCAGTCGGCGGTCAGCCAGCCGGCCACGTCGCGGAACGCGAGCCGGAAGCCCTCCTGGTGCGCCTGCGCAGCGTGGTTGACCCGGTCCTCGGTCGGCGTCTGTGCCAGCCGGTTCACCAGCAGGTGGTAGGCACGAGCGCGGCGGTCGTCGTACGGCGTGTCCTGCATCGCGTGGTCGTTGAGTCGGTAGTCGACGGTCTTGTAGCAGTCGAGCCGGCCCTCGAGCTCGGCGAGCCGCAGCGCCGCTCGGGTGAGGCCGGTGCCGATGTCCTTGCCGCCGGTCTCGGCCAGCACCTCGCTGATCTCGGCACGGACGTCCTCGATGTCCTTGCGGGTGTCCTCCATCAGCGCGCTGAGGTCAGCGGCGACGGATTCCTCGGTGATCGGCTTGGCCACGGTCTCTCCTGGTCACGACGGTTGCTCGAAGCCTAGTGCTCGGCCCCCCGCAAATCCGGCGAAACCCCACGGGGTAACCGATTCGGGACCAAAGGCCCACCGCAGCCGCCGACGCCGCAGAGGGACCGGGCCGTGAGGGCTGAGTGATGTGCCGGTGCCGGAATTGAGTATCCGCACGGAGGACGACTGCCCCGCGCAACCGGCAGGCTCGGGACATGACCACAGCACCTGCCTCCAAGACCACCACCGCCTTCTACATCCAGTCGGTGATCGCCTTCGCCGCCGCGCTGACCGCGGTCACGTTCGGGATCTGGTTCCTGCCCGTCGACGGGTGGATCCGCGCCTTCCTCGTCGTCGGCTCGCTGTTCCTGGTGACCTCGACGTTCACGCTCGCCAAGGTGATCCGCGACCAGCAGGAGACCGCGGCCGTGACCGCGCGCATCGACCAGGCCCGGATGGAGAAGATGCTCGCCGAGCACGACCCGTTCGCGCCGGCCGTCTGACCCGCCGACGGACAGCGACCCATGCCCTCTCGTGTGGTCCAGCGGGCACCAGGGCGCCCGCGGAGCCTCACGACCTGTGTTCAGGGCTCGATCGGCGCCAGCCCGGGCCGCTTCGGGGTGATCCCGTCACCGGAGGAGGTGCCGGTCAGCCGGCGCTTGATCCACGGCGCTGCGAAGCCCCGGGCCCAGTCGTACGCCGCCCGCCGCTCCTCGGCCTTGCTCAGCACCGGGTGCTCGGGCAGGTCGATCGGCACCAGGTCGTGGGGGACGCCGAGGGTGTCCAGCACCTCGATCGCCATCCGCTGGTGGCCGGCCGGGGACATGTGCATCCGATCGGGGTCCCACAGCCGCTGGTCGCGGTACTCGGTGAGCCGCCAGAAGTCGACGATCGTCGCATCGTGCCGGTCGGCGATCTCGCGCACGAGCTCGTTGTAGATCGCCACCCGACCGCGCAGGCGGCCGAAGACCGGCGCCCAGCCGAGGTCGAACCCGGTCCACATCAACACCCGGGCGCCGGTCGCGGAGAGCTTGCCGATCGCCTCGTCGTAGCGCTCGGCCAGGGCGTCGAGGTCCACGCTCGGACGGAGCAGGTCGTTGCCGCCGGCGTAGATGGTGACCAGGTCCGGCTCCAGCGCGACGGCCGGCTCGAGCTGCTCGTCGAGGATCGGCCCGAGCAGCCGACCGCGGATGGCCAGGTTGGCGTAGCCGAAGTCCGGTGCATGCCGCGCCAGCACCTCGGCGACCCGGTCCGACCAGCCCCGCAGACCGTTCGGCCGGTGCGGGTCCGGGTCCCCGACCCCTTCGGTGAACGAGTCACCGAGAGCGACGTACCGGGTGAAGACGGGGCTGCTGGTCATGGCCTCATGCTGGCACGCTGGTTGAAACCGCACGCACCCGGTCAGGTCGCCAGCGCGTCCGCGATCATCCGGTGCCCCTGCGCCTCGAACCCCTCGTCGCCGACCCGGTAGGCCCACACCGCCGTGCCGATCGCCTCCCGGATCCGCGTCCGGCGCCACGCCTCCGGCTCCCGCGGATCGTGACCGTAGCCCTCGACGAAGGCACGCTCGAGGTGGGGCCGGCCGCGGAACTGCTGGGCGGCCAGGCGCGCGAAGTCCGTGTACGCCGGCCGCCAGTCCGCGCGGCCGAGGTCGATGACGCGTACGGCGCCCTCGTGCACCAGCCAGTTGCGGGGCTGCCAGTCGCCGTGGGTGGGAACGACCGTCGCGGGCACCCGGCCACCGCCCGCCAGCGCCTCGCGCAGCCGCGCCACCGTCTCGGGAGCGATCCGGTGCGGCTCGTCGAACCAGGCCAGGGCTCGCGCGTCGGCGGTGGCCTCGTAGTCCGGCTCGCTGCGCGACGCCTGGGAGTGCAGGGCGGCCAGCAGGGCACCGGCCTGGCGGTAGGTGTCCGCCACCCACTCCGCCGGGTCGCCCTCCACCAGGGTTCCGGGCAGGTACTCCGTGGCGAGCAGGCGCAGGTCGCGGTCGGCGTGGAGCAGTCGGGCCGCACCGCCGACCTCTACCAACGGCGCGGTGAAGCACTCGTGGCCGGTGATCTCCCTGCCGATGTGGTGGTTGCTCGGGCCACCGGCCTTGACCACCACGTCGTGCCCGTCGTGGCGCAGGTGCAGCACCGCCGTGTCCGTCTGACACCAGCTGAGGTCCTCGACCAGCTCGGCGCCGGGAAACCAGCCGTCGACGACGCCGGCCTGGGTGGGCGTCAGTCCGGGGCGATGGGTCACGGCGTGAGGATAGTGCCGGCGCTCCGGCTGCACGATCGGATGCCGAGCTCGAGATGCGTCTGCTCGGTGACCGGGTGTCTCGTCGTACCGCCTGGCGGATCAGGTGGACCCGCCCTGGCCACGGTGGACGCCGCCCTGGCCGGCAAGGCTCACCCGCTCGTCGCGGTCGTCCCGGTCGAGGCGGTGTGCGCCTGAGCCGCCCGCTTCAGTCCTCGTGCACGACGCTCGCCGTCGTCAGGAACCGGTCGAGGTACCGGTCGGCGAACACCCGCGAGACGACCTCGGCGCGACTCCGCACCCCCAGCTTCGTGCGCACCGACCGCACGTGGTCGTGCGCGGTGTGCGCGGAGATGGTCAGCTCCCGGGCGATCTCGGCGTCCGAGAGCCCGCGGCACAGCAGCCGGGTCACCTCGACCTCGCGGGCGGTGAGCCCAGCTCCGGCCACGAGGGCACCGAGCAGGTCCGCCGGGCTCGGGGTCGTGAGCACCACGGCCGTCCGCGACTCGCTCAGCGCGGTGCCGTGCGCAGTCACCCAGCGCCCGTCGCGTGTGCCCAGGACCACGGAGAAGCGAGAGTGGCGTCGGCTGAGCGCCAGCAGGTGGTCGAGGGGGCGGTACTCCTGCGTCCCCGGCTCGTCGATCTCGCGCAACAGGGCGCGCACCTCGGATCCGGCCTCCACCACCGCGCCGTCCTCGATCACCAGCGCGCCGTGGACGGCCTGGGACGGCCCCGGACCGGCCAGCGAGCGGAGCACGGCGTCGCGCATCGCGGCACCGACCAGGTCGGCCACCGCGTCCAAAGCCCGTTCGTGCTCCTTGGTGAACGGCGCCGACCCGCGCCGACGCCACAGCGACATCCCCGCCCATGCGACTCCGGCGTCCCGGCACACCACACGAAGCTCGTCGTCGTACCCGAACGGCTCGAGGACCGCCGTACGGAAGTCCTCGTCGGCCCCGGCCAGCGCCGAAGCGCCCGCACCGTCCCGCGCGAGGCGCCGGAAGGCGCGCGGCCGCCCGTCGTCGAGCTCGCTGGCGAAGAACGGGTGGCAGGAGGGTGCCGGCAGCCGGTCGACCGCGCCAGTGGTGAACAGCCCGGTGTCCGGATCCATCAGCACCAGGGCGCCCCCATCCGCGCCGAGCGCCGGGCCGAGCACCTCGAGCAGGCGCGCCGCGAGGGCCGGCGGGCTGGCCGGCCCGGCCTCGGTGACAACGCTGCGGACAGCCCGCACCACACGTTCGGCGGACCGGGCCACCGCGTCGGTGGACATGCTCGCCAGCGTAGACGCAATCCCACCAACCGGGGATGGTCCTGGTCAGCCTCACTGCCCCACGCTCGGGACATGACCACTCTCACCGGAGTCGAGCCCGCGTACGTCGATGCGACCCGCGCGCCGGTCCTCGACCACCTGAGCCTCCTGTGCCGCACCCTGCTGACCGGGGAGGCGACCGGCGGCGCGTTCAGCCTCGTCGAGGAGCGCGGCCGGATCGGCTGCATGACACCCCGCCACATCCACGCCCGCGAGGCGGAGACCTTCGTGGTGCTCGACGGCGCCCTCGAGGGGTGGTGCGAGGGCGACCTGCAGCTGGTCGAGGCCGGCGACGTGCTGCACCTGCCGCCGGGCCGGGAGCATGCCTACCGGGTCGCCTCGGCGGAGGCGCACTTCTACAACCTGATCACTCCGGCGGGCTTCGAGTCGTTCTTCACCGCCACCGGAGTGCCCTCGGACCAGCCGTTCCACGGAGAGCTGCCGTTGCCGGGGCCGATCGCACCCGAGACCGTCGCCGCCCTGCAGGAGGTGCTCACGCCACTGGGCTGCACGATCACCGGGCCGCCGCCGTTCCCGGTCGGCTGAGTTCCGGATCTCGCTGCCCGGCACGGTCCACAATGTCGGGGTGAGCGCGCCATCACCGGACCCCTTCGGGGCGGCAGACCCGTCGAGGGCGGCAGACCCGTCGAGGACGCCTGACCCGTTGCGGGTGCCGGCCCCTGACGTCGACCCAGACGACCTCCGGACGGCGCTGCGCCGGCACTGGGGCCTCGAGGGCGAGCTGACTCCGCTCCACGGGGAACGCGACCGCAACTTCCGCGTCGACACCTCGGGCGGCCGGTACCTGCTCAAGGTGCACAACCCCGCCGACGACGAGACCGTCCTGAACCTCCAGGCCGCAGCTCTGCACCACCTCCACGGCGTGGCGCCGGACCTCCCCGTGCCCACCGTGGTGCCGACACGGGAAGGGAGGTCGTGGGTCACGCTGACCGCGCAGGACGGACGTACGTCACTGGCCTGGGTGATGACCTGGCTGGAGGGCAGGCACCCGCGGGCGGACGAGATGAGCCCCGCGCAGCTGCGCGAGTGGGGGCGGACCGTTGCGCGGGTGGGCAGGGCGCTGCGCGGCTTCGTCCACCCGGCCGCGGCCCAGCCGATCCTGTGGGACGTGCGCCGCCTCTCTGAGTTGCGCGCCTGGCTCCCCGCGGTCAGCGCGGAGAGACGGCCGGCGGTCGAGGCGGTGCTCGACCGGTTCGAGGTCCACGTCGCCCCCACCCTGCCGCGACTCCGGGCGCAGGTGGTCCACAACGACCTGGCCCCCACCAACGTGCTCGTCGACGAGGGTGGCACCCTCACCGGGATCACCGACTTCGGTGACATGACCCACACGGCGCTGGTGTGTGACCTCGCGGTCTCGGTCGCCGACCTGCTCAGCGGCCACCCCGAGTCGTTGGACCGGGCGAGGGAGGTGGTCGCCGGGTATGAGTCCGTGACGCCGCTGGAGCCGGAGGAACGCCGCCTGCTGCCAGACCTCGTCGCCGCCCGGTACGCCGCGACGGTTCTGATCACCGCCTGGCGAACCCAGGAACACGGATGGGCTCCGCCGATCGACGCCGACGCCGTGCAGATGCTCGAGGCACTGGCCGCAGCCGGCCCGGGCCCGTGGGCGTACGGCGGTCGACCGGGTGCTGCTGACCGCAGCCCCAGCGACACACCACTGCCGTACACCCGCCGGTCCACCGCCGACCTGGAGCGCGCACGGGCACGCTCCTTCGGCCGGCAGGAGCTCAGCTACCGCCGACCACTGCACCTGGTCTCGGGCGAGGGCGTCTTCCTGCACGCCGCCGACGGTCGCCGCTACCTCGACGCCTACAACAATGTCCCGGTCCTCGGGCACTCCCACCCGGCGGTGGTCGAGGCGGTCGCCGCGCAGCTGGCGACGCTGAACACCAACAGCCGGTACCTGCAGGACGCACCCGTCACCCTCGCCGAGCGGCTGCTGGCGACCGTGCCCGACCGGTTCGACCGGGTCCTGCTGGTCAACTCCGGCAGCGAGGCCAACGACCTGGCGTGGCGGATCGCCTGTCACGCGACCGGGGCGACCGGCGGGATCGCCACGAGGTGGGCCTACCACGGGATCACCGCCGCGACGGTGCCGTTCTCCCCGGAGAGCTGGGGCGACCTTCCGGCGCCTGCTCACATGCGGCTGGTCGACCCGCCACCTGCGCCGGGTTCGGTGGCGGAGGCGGTCTCCGGCCTGGCCGAGTCCGGGCACCGGGTCGCGGCGATGCTCGTCGACGGCGTCTTCACCAGCGACGGGATCCTCGGTCCCGCTCACGCCTGGACCGCGGAGGCTGCCGATGCGGTTCACGCGGGAGGTGGCCTCTACGTCGCGGACGAGGTGCAGGCCGGCCACGGTCGCACGGGCGCGTCGCTGTGGAGCTTCGTGGCCGGCGACGTACCGGCCGACCTGGTCACCCTCGGCAAGCCGATGGGCAACGGGTACCCGGTCGCGGCGGTGATCGGACCGGCGGAGCTGATCGACCCGTTCGTCGCCGAGACCGACTACTTCAGCACCTTCGGCGGCAGCACCGCGGCCTGTGCCGCGGCGCTGGCGGTTCTGCGCGTGATCGAGGACGAACAGCTGGTGAGCCGGGCGGCCGACGTCGGTGCCCGGCTGTTCACGTCCCTGCGGGAGGCGACGGCCGACCGGTCGGGGGTGGCCGTCGTGCGCGGCTGGGGACTGGCACTGGCGGTCGACCTCGTCGAGCCCTCGACCGGAGAGCCGGACGCCGCACGCGCCCAGTCGGTGGTCGAGGGGATGCGCGAGCGCGGCGTCCTGGTCGGCCGCACCGGCCGGCACCGCGCGACGCTGAAGATCCGCCCGCCGCTGGTCTTCGGTGAGGAGCACGTCGGCCTGCTCGTCGACGCACTGGCGGACGCGCTGAGAGATGCGTCGGTGACCGACTGACGACTGGCCCGACGGCCTGTTCCTCAAGGCGTCGAGGCTCCCGCCGGCGACCCTCCCCGCCCCGTGGGACCGGCCTCACCCGCGGCCTCTGGCTCCAGCGCCTCAGGTCCGCTCGAGGAGCCACGAGGGACCCAGGCTGGTGCCGCCGGCAACCGTGACACGTTCTCTCAGGGCTCTGTCCGCGGTGACCACCGTGACCTCGTCGGCCCGCTCGTTCCGAGCGAGAACCTCGGCGACGATCGCGTCATCCCCGGACCCTGCAGCGTGGACGGTCTGCACCCCGCCGTCCTCACCGGCTGGTACGCCGGCCCTGGCTGCGCCTTCGAGGACCAGCACGACGGTGTCGAACCCGAGGTCCGCCTGGATGAGTGCGTCATGCAGCCGCGCCGCGGCGCCGGCCCGATCCCGCCACCACCCGTCGGCCCGGCTGCCGACCACGTTGGCGCCGTCCACGACGAGCACCCGCCGCCCGTCGCCCCGGTCGCCCCGGTCGCCCCGGTCGTCTTCCAGGCTCACGCGTGGTCCGTGGCCAGGCGGATCGCGAAGCCGACCAGCACGACGCCGGTGAGCCGGTCCAGTGCGCGGCGTACCCTCGGCCGTTCGAAGACTGCACGCGCGCGGGTCAGGGCGTAGCTGAATCCCGCGAACCAGGTGACCGTCAGCAGTGCATGGATGCCGACCAACACCGCCATCGACCGCGGGGCCGGCACCGCAGCCGGCGCGAGCGTGGGCAGGAGCGCGGTGTAGAAGATGGCGATCTTGGGGTTCAGCAGGTTCGTCGAGAGCCCGGTCAGGAACGGCCTGTCGCGCCGCGGGATCGGGTTCTCGACGTCCGCCTCCCGGTCTCGGGCTGCGAGCGCCTGGACACCGAGGAACAGCAGGTACACCACCCCCGCCACCTTCACGACGAGGTAGGCCGTGGGCGCGGAGGCCAGCAGCGCGGTGAGGCCGAGCACGGCCAGCGCGCCCCACACCAGGAGTCCCGAGGCCACGCCGAGGGCTGTCCGCAGCCCGTCGCCGAACCCGCCCACCAGCGCGCGCCGGGTCACCACGGCCAGGTCGGGTCCGGGGACGACGGTGAGCAACGCGAGCACCGCTGCCGCCGCCGAGAGCTGAAACAACACGAGCACAGTCTCTCCCTTTTCCCCTATTGGCGTCTGCTGAACCGGACCCGGCCGGAGGGCAGGGTGTGCATGTCCCATTGCTGGGGGTGGTCGGCCATCTGGTGGTGCGGTGGGCACAACGGGAGCCCGTCGGCCAGGTCGGTCCGGCCGCCGTGCTGCCAGGGATGCTTGTGGTGGGTCTCGGTCCACGACGGCGGCCGGTCACAGCCCTCGGTCGCACACCCGCCGTAGGTCTGGGCCAGCGCGAGACGCTGGTAGCGGTCGAACAACCGCTGCTCCCGCCCCAGATCCAACGGCACCGACTCCCCGTCCAGGACCATCGGGATCAACCCCGCCCGGCACGCCAACCGACGCACCGCCCCGGCACTGATCCGCTCCCCGGTCTCCAACGTCCCCGCCCCCACCCCCGTCTTCAGGGCGTCGATGCCGATGGTGACCACCAGCGTGAACGGACACCCACCCTGCGACGGCAGACCCGCCGGGTTCAGGTGGTGCTCGAGCAGCTCGGTGAACCCCTGCCCGAGCAGCACCTGATACGGCAGCTTCTTCCCCGTCGCGGGGTCCAGCCTGCCGTCCCCGACCCTGCGCGGAGCGGTCAAGACCTCCAGCGCCTTCTTCAACAACGCCGCGTGCAGCACCGGCAACCGGAACCAACCCGACACCGTCCCGTCGCCGTTGTCACGCATCGACAACGACGCCTTGCGCCGCGCCCGCTCCTCCTCGGCCTC
>JBMOMG010000151.1:0-16692 GCA_049323155.1 Actinomycetota bacterium
CGGACGGTGGGGGCCGCTTGCTGTCGTCACGCGCGCGGTCAGTGGAAGGAGTCTCCACAGGCGCACGAGCCGGTCGCGTTGGGGTTGTCGATCGTGAAGCCCTGCTTCTCGATGGTGTCGACGAAGTCGATCACCGCACCGTTGAGGTACGGCGAGCTCATCCGGTCCACGACGACCGAGACGCCGTTGAAGTCGGTGACGATGTCGCCGTCGAGATTCCGCTCGTCGAAGAACAGCTGGTAGCGCAGTCCCGAGCAGCCGCCGGGCTGCACCGCGATGCGGAGCTGGAGGTCGTCGCGGCCCTCCTGTTCGAGAAGGCTCTTGACCTTCGCGGCAGCGGCATCGGAGATGTTGATGCTGTCGGTGCGGACCTGCGACGCGGTGGTGTCGACCTGCTCGGTCATCGTGTGACTCCCTGGGCTCAGATGGTTCTGTGCAGGCTTCAATGGTCGCACATCTCCCGGCATTCCCAAGCCCGGGTCAGTGGGACCACGTGCGGGCGACGCGCTCGGCCAGGGTCGCGAGGCTGCCGGCGGGGTCGGCGAACGACGCGTCGTCTCCGACGAGGTCGACGACGGAGTAGGCCGACTCGATGCCGAGCGCCCGCATCTCGCGGGACCCCACCAGGACCTTCCCGGCCAGCGCGATGCACGGGACCAGCACCCGGTTGGCCACCGCGGCGACGCCGTAGGGCACCTTTCCCGACCGCGACTGGAAGTCGAAGGCGCCCTCGCCGGTGATCACCAGGTCGGCAGCGGCCGCCTTCTGCTCCAGGCCGACGGCCGCGGCGACCAGGTCGATCCCCGGCTCGCGGGTCGCGCCGAGCAGCAGCAGCGCGAACCCCAGTCCGCCGGCCGCCCCGGCCCCCTTGGCCAGCGCCACCTTCTTGTCGGTGGCCGCGGCCAGCCGCTCCACCTGCGCATCGACGATCAGCAGCCGGACCTGGTCGATGCCCTTCTGCGGCCCGTAGACGTTCGTCGCGCCGATCAGGCCGAGCAGCGGGTTGTCCACGTCGGTGGCCGCGACCAGGGTGACCCCCTCGACGCGGGTCCGTGCCGCGGACAGGTCCACGCTCTCCAGCTTCGCGAGCCCCTGCGGCCCGTGCTCGAGGGCGTCCGCGGGCTCCGAGGTGGCCCCGAGCGCGGCGAGCAGGCCGGCGCCGCCGTCGTTGGTGGCCGACCCGCCGAGCCCCACGACGACCCGGGTGGCGCCCGCGTCCACCGCGGCGGCGACCAGCTCACCGACCCCACGAGTGGTGGCCCGCTCGGGATCCCGCTCCTCCGGCGGCGTCAGGTGCAGCCCGCAGGCCTGCGCGCTCTCGATGTAGGCGGCGTTCCCGACCACGAGCACCGCGGCGGGCACCGGCTCGCCGTACGGCCCGGTGACGTTCAGCGCGAGCAGCTCGCCACCGAGCGAGGCGTGGAGCACGTCGACGAAGCCCGGCCCGCCGTCGGCCATCGGGACGACCCGCAGCTCGTCGTGCGGTGCCCGCCGAAGCCACCCCTCCGCGATCGCCTCGGCGGCCTCGACCGCGCTGAGGGTGCCTGCGAACTTGTCCGGGGCGATCACGACGCGCATGACCCCTATCGTGCCGTGCCCGTTCCCCGGCCCGACGGCCGGTAGGTTGGCCCGGTGACCGGCTCCCCGAACGTCGTGGTGCGGCCGATGCGGCTGTCCGACGTGAGCGCGGTGGAACGGCTCACCGACGAGGGGTTCTACGAGCTCGACGTCCGCACCCACTCCCCCGGCCGGCCGCTGCCGCGTCCTCGGACCGACGGCGAGTCCGCGACCTGGGCACGCCGCCTCGAGCACGTGCTCCGGCACGACTCGGCCGGGTGCTGGGTGGCCGAGGACTCCTCGGGCCTCGTCGGAGCAGCCGCGTCGCTGAAGCGAGAGCTGATGTGGGTGCTCGCCACCTTCGTCGTGCGCCCCGGCCTCCAGGGGCGCGGCGTCGGGCGGCAGCTGCTCGAGGCGGCGTTGAGCTACGGCGCCGGCTGCCTGCGCGGGATGATCAGCGTCTCCGACGACCCGAGGGCGGCTCGGATGTACCGGTCGGCCGGCTTCACGCTCCACCCGACGATGGAGCTGACCGGGACCGTGGACCGGTCGGTGCTCCCGGTCGTCGAGCGGGTCCGCGAGGGCACGGCGAGCGACATCGACCTGATGGACTCCGTCGACCGCCGGGTGCGCGAGGCGGCGCACGGCCTGGACCACGAGCTGCTCACCACGCTGTACCGGCTGGTGGTCGTCGACCGGTCGACCGGCTCCGGCTACGCCTATGTGCAGCCCGATGGTGGCCCCTACCTGCTCGCGGCGACCAACCGTCGCACCGCCTCGGACCTGCTGTGGGAGTCGCTCGCGGCCGCCGGGAGCGAGAAGCCCTGCAGGGTCGCGCACGTGACCGCGACCAACGAGTGGGCCGTCGACGTCGGCCTGGCCGCCCGGCTGGAGCTGCGCACCTCCGGCTACCTGGCGGTGCGGCACCTCAAGCCGCCGATGCCGTACCTGCCGAGCGGCCACTTCCTGTGAGCGGTCCCGAAGTGGTCTAGCGGACCGGTCGTCCTGAATCCGCGGGCCGGCCGGACCTAACGACTCGGACTCGTTCTCTGAAATACTGTCGTTGTGACGACAACTCATCTGCCCCTGCTCTTCCTCGGCCACGGCTCCGACCCGAACGCCGAGCGCGGCGTCGAGTGCCCCGGATCCCTCCCCCCTGCCTCCGACCCCGGCCTGGTCGAGCGCGCCGGGGCCGCCAAGGAGACGCTCGGCGAGCGCGTCTTCGTGCTCGGCCACCACTACCAGCGCGACGAGGTGATCCAGTTCGCCGACGTGACCGGCGACTCGTTCAAGCTCGCGCGGGAGGCCGCGGCACGCCCTGAGGCGGAGTACGTCGTCTTCTGCGGCGTCCACTTCATGGCCGAGTCCGCCGACATCCTCACCGGCGAGCACCAGAAGGTGGTCCTGCCCGACCTCGCCGCGGGCTGCTCGATGGCCGACATGGCCCGGCTCGCGCAGGTCGAGGACGCCTGGGACGCGCTCACCGACGCCGGCGTGGCCGACTCGGTCGTCCCGGTCACCTACATGAACTCCTCGGCCGACATCAAGGCGTTCTGCGGCCGCAACGGCGGCGCGGTGTGCACGTCGAGCAACGCCGAGGTGGCGTTGCGCTGGGCCTTCGACCAGCACGGCGCGGACACCAAGGTGCTGTTCCTGCCCGACCAGCACCTCGGCCGCAACACCGCGGTGCTCAAGCTCGGCCTCGAGCTGTCCGACTGTGCCGTGTGGGACCCGCACCGCCCCAACGGCGGCCTCACCGTCGAAGAGATCCGGGCCGCGAAGATCCTGCTCTGGAAGGGACACTGCTCGGTGCACGGGCGGTTCTCCCCCGCCGTCGTCGACGAGCTGCGGGCGACCGTCCCGGACATCAACATCCTGGTCCACCCCGAGTGCTCGCACGAGGTGGTCACCCGCGCGGACCTGGTCGGCTCCACGGAGTTCATCATCAAGACCATCCAGGCCGCCCCGGCCGGCTCGTCGTGGGCGATCGGCACGGAGCTGAACCTGGTGAACCGGCTCGCCGAGGAGCACCCGGACAAGAGCATCGTCTTCCTCGACAAGACCGTGTGCTTCTGCTCCACGATGAACCGGATCGACCTGCCGCACCTCGTGTGGGCCCTGGAGAACCTCGTCGCCGGCAACGTCGTGAACCAGATCGTGGTCGACCCCGAGACCCAGAAGTGGGCTCAGGTGGCGCTGCAGCGGATGCTGGACCTGCCCGGGATCTGACGTACGGCGAGGGGCCGGCCACGACGGTGGCCGCCCCTCGTCGTACGGCGGTCAGAGCCCCGGCGCGCCCCAGACGGCCATCCACCGCTGCAGCTGCTGCTCGATCGGGAGCTCTCCGGCGAGCAGGTCGCGGACCTGGATCTCGAGCAGGTTGTCGCGCCGCTGATGCTCGGTCGGGGCGAACGGGTAGAAGGTGCCCTGCTTGTAGAGGTAGACCAGGCCGAGCCGGCGTCCGGCGGGGTCGGTGAACCCGACCAGCGAGCAGAGCAGGCCGGGACCGAAGCCCTGGGCCTCCAGCGTCGTGTTGACCGCGTGCAGGTCGGTGACCAGTGCCGCCATGTCGTCGGGGTCCTGCCGGGTGACCAGCCAGGTGAAGCCGTACTCGTCAACCGAGCGCTCCACGTCGGGCCCCTCGTCGGCGTCGAGCAGGGCGACGATGTCGGCCTGGGTCTGCGCGAACGCGGCCCCCTCGGCCTCGCGGTAGCACACCGACCCGATGCCCGTGGGCCGGAAGCCCATCGCGGTCTGCAACGTGATCGCCGCACTCGGCAGCGCGAACAGCGCGTCGAGCTTGGCCTGCACCGGCTTGCTGCGCCCGAGGAGGGAGTCCCAGAAGCTCACCGGTCGAAGCCCTGTGCCGGGAAGCCGCCGTCGGTGGGGCGGCCCAGCTCGGCCGAGACCTTGGCCAGCTGCTCCAGCCGCTGCTCCAGCGACGGGTGCGTCGAGGTGAGCGTCTGCATCGTGGCCCCGCTGATCGCCGGGGCGATGAAGAACGCGTTCATGCTCTGCGCCGAGCGCAGGTCGCGGCTCGGGATCGCGGCGATGTCGCCGGTGATCTTGGTGAGCGCCGAGGCGAGCGCGGTCGGCTTCTGGGTCAGGTAGGCACCGGCGCGGTCGGCCGACAGCTCGCGGTAGCGCGAGAGCAGCCGGGTGAGGAAGAAGCTCACCGCGTAGACGACCAGGCTGACCACCAGCGCGATCAGGAACCCGGCGGCGCCGGCCGGGTTGTTGTTGTCGCGGCGGCCGCCGAAGATCGCGCCGTACTGCGCGCCCCGGGTCGCCATGCCGGCGATGATGCCCGCCGACGAGGCGAGCGTCATCACGAGGACGTCGCGGTGCGCGACGTGGGAGAGCTCGTGCGCGAGGACGCCCTCGAGCTCCTCGGCGGTGAGCTTGTCGAGGATGCCGGTGGTGACACAGACCGCGGCCCGGTGCGGGGACCGCCCGGTGGCGAAGGCGTTCGGCAGGTCGGTGTAGGAGATCGCCACCCGGGGCTTGGGCATGTCGGCCATCGCGCAGAGCCGGTCGATCATGCCGTGCAGCTCGGGGGCCTCCTCGGGGGTGACCACCCGGGCCCGCATCGCCTTCAGGGCCAGGGTGTCGGAGTTGTACCACTGGAACCAGGCGACACCGAGGCCGATGATCCCGATGATGAAGGCGTACTCGGGCAGGGCGTACATCAGTCCCACGACGAGCGCGACGAACAGGCCCCCGAGCAGGAACATCACGAGGGTCATCCGGGCGGTGAGCCCGGTGTCCTTGATGAAGCGGGAGTGTGCCATCAGCCCGGGATGAGCCCGTCGTCCTCGAGCATGTGACGCACCTCGTCGATGGTCGCGTCCGCGGGCGGCAGGATCAGGTCGGAGTCGTGCAGGGTGTCGTCGGGCAGCCGCGAGCCCGCCGCGCGCACCTTGTCGAGCAGCGCGGCCAGCGTGCCGGTGAAGGTCTCCTCGTCACCGGCCTCGACGGCCTTCTCCACCTCGTCGTCGAGCTTGTTCAGCTCGGTGAGGTGCTCCTCGGCCAGATCCCACTGGCCCTCGCCGAGAATCCGCACGATCATGCCTGGCCCTCCTCCTTGCGCTGCTCCTCCTGGACCGGGGTCGCCGTCGCGGTGTCCCCGGACTCGATCGCGTTCGGCGGCTGCGAGGAGCCGGACTTGAGCGCCGCGAGCTCGGCCTCGACGTCGGACTCCTTGCTCATCGCCTCCAGCTCGCGGGCGATGTCGTCGCCCTGGCCGAGCGCGCTGGCGTCGTCGAGCGCGCCGGAGGCGATCAGCTCGTCGATCGCACCGGCCCGGGCCTGCATCTGCGCGGTCTTGTCCTCGGCGCGCTGCACCGCGAGCCCGACGTCACCCATCTCCTCGGAGATCCCGGAGAAGGCCTCGTTGATCCGGGTCTGTGCCTCCGCGGCGGTGTAGGTGGCCTTGATGGTCTCCTTCTTGGTGCGGAACGCCTCGACCTTGGCCTGCAGCCGCTGGGAGGCGAGCGTGAGCTTCTCCTCCTCGCCCTGCAGCTGCGCCTGCTGGGCCTTGAGGTCGCTGATCTGGCCGGTCAGGCCGGACTTGCGGGTGAGCGCCTCGCGGGCGAGGTCCTCCCGACCCATCGACAGCGCCTTCTGCGCCTGGTCGTGGAGCTTCTGGGACTGCTGCTCGAGCTGGTTGACCTGAAGCTCGACGCGCTTGCGGCTGGTCGCGACGTCGGCGACACCGCGCCGCACCTTGGCCAGCATCTCGATCTGCCGCTGGTAGCTGTAGTCGAGCGTCTCGCGCGGGTCCTCGGCACGGTCGAGAGCCTTGTTGGCCTTGGATCGGAAGATCAGGCTGATGCGCTTCATGAGGCTCATGGTCGGCGAGGCCCCCTTCTGTGTACGTCGAGATCGGTGTTTCCACCCTACGGTGCAACGACCGGCGGAGGTAGCAGGTTCCCGCGGGTACCCTGGGCCCCGACTCGGGACACGACAGTCCCTTCGAGCACGGAGAGAACACCGCCTTGTTCCGTCGTACCAAGCCTGAACCGACCGCCCCTCCCACCCCGGCCAAGCCCGGCGGCAAGGGCCGCCCCACGCCCAGCCGCAAGGAGGCCGAGGCGGCCGCCCGCGCGCGCGCCAAGGCCGGCACGGACAAGAAGGCGGCGCGCCAGCTGCTGCGCGAGCGGCGCCTGGAGCAGAACGCGAAGATGCGTGAGGGGATGAAGACCGGCGACGAGCGGTTCCTCCCGGCCCGCGACCAGGGCAAGGTGCGCCGCTTCATCCGCGACCGCGTCGACGCCCGGCTGTCGATGGCGGAGTTCCTGCTGCCCCTGCTGGTGGTGATCATGATCCTCAGCTACTCGGGCGACGCGACGGCCAACCGCTACGGCCAGTCCCTGTGGCTGGTGACGATCCTGCTCGTGTCCGCCGACACGCTGGTGCTGGTGTTCCGGCTCAAGAAGGACCTGCGCACGCGGTTCCCCGAGGAGTCCCACAAGGGCGCGGTTTTCTACGCGCTGCTGCGCGCCATGCAGCTGCGCTTCCTGCGTCTGCCCAAGCCCCAGGTCAAGCTCGGCCAGAAGCTGCCCGACCGCTACTGAGCTGTACGGCGGTCGCCGGCTCGGCTCAGCCGCGCAGGTGCTCCTCGACGCGCTCGACCTTCGCGGTGAGCTGGCCGGTGTAGCCGGGTCGGATGTCGGCCTTGAGCACCAGGCCGACCCGGGGCGACTTCGCGGCGACGACGTCGACGGCCTGCTTGACCACCGCCATCACCTCGTCCCACTCCCCCTCGACGTTGGTGAACATCGCGTTGGTCTCGCACGGCAGCCCGGACTCCCGGACCACCCGCACGGCCTCGGCCACCGCCTCGCTGACCCCGCCGGTGTCGTCGCCGCCGGTCGGACTGATGCTGAACGCCACGATCATGGCCACAACCTAGCCCCGGCCGCGGTCGGCGCCGTTGGGCGGCGTGGATAGGTTGGGGCCCATGGAAACTCGCAACCTTGGCTCCAGCGGTCTCAAGATCTCCGAGATCGCCTACGGCAACTGGCTCACCCACGGCTCGCAGGTCGAGGAGGACGCTGCCCTGTCGTGCGTCCACCAGGCGCTCGAGGAGGGCATCTCCACCTTCGACACCGCCGACGTCTACGCCAACACCGCGGCGGAGACCGTCCTCGGCAAGGCGCTGCAGGGCGAGCGTCGCGAGGGCCTGGAGATCTTCACCAAGGTCTACTGGCCCACCGGCCCCGGCAAGCACAACGACCACGGCCTGTCGCGCAAGCACATCATGGAGTCGATCAACGGCTCCCTGCGGCGGCTCGGCACCGACTACGTCGACCTGTACCAGGCGCACCGCTACGACCACGAGACCCCGCTCGAGGAGACGATGGAGGCCTTCGCCGACGTCGTCCGTTCGGGCAAGGCGCTCTACATCGGCGTCTCGGAGTGGACCGCCGACCAGATCCGCCGCGGACACGAGCTCGCGCGTGAGCTGCGCATCCCGTTCGTGTCGAACCAGCCGCAGTACAACATGATCTGGCGCGTCATCGAGGCCGAGGTGGTCCCCACCTCGGAGGAGCTCGGGATCGGCCAGATCGTCTGGTCCCCGATCGGGCAGGGCGTCCTCACCGGCAAGTACCTCCCCGGCCAGGCACCGCCGCCGGGCTCGCGGGCGACCGACGAGAAGGGCGGCTCGAACTTCGTCAAGCGCTACCTGCAGGACGACGTGCTCGAGCGCGTGCAGCAGCTCAAGCCGATCGCGGAGGAGGCCGGGCTCTCGCTGGCCCAGCTCGCGGTGGCCTGGACGCTGCAGAACCCGAACGTGTCGGCCGCGATCATCGGCGCGACCCGGCCCGAGCAGGTCACCGAGAACGTCAAGGCCAGCGGCGTGAAGCTCGAGGCCGAGGCGATGAAGCGGATCGACGAGATCCTCGACCCGATCATTGAGCGTGACCCCGCCAAGACGGTCTCCCCGCCGACGCGCGACTTCGGCTGACCAGCAGCCACCCTGCAGGGCCGGTTCCGCACAGGAGCCGGCCCTGCTTGCGTCCGGGCACGGCCCCGAGGTCACGATCGTTCAGC
Organism: Actinomycetota bacterium; assembly: GCA_049323155.1. Taxonomy (GTDB): domain Bacteria; phylum Actinomycetota; class Actinomycetes; order Propionibacteriales; family Nocardioidaceae; genus Nocardioides_C. The sequence continues at coordinate 8,614 of JBMOMG010000151.1, forward strand.
TGACCGGTTGTGACCTCCGATGTGGCCGAAACCGACGTCACAACCGTTCAGCTGAACGATTGCGGCGCGTCGAGCGCTCCCACTGCCGCGGCCGCTCCCACTGCCCCGAGCGCTCCCAGTGCCCCGAGCGCTCCCACGGCCCCGAGCGCTCCCAGTGCCCCGAGCGCCACGGCGCCCTCAGGGCCCTCAGGGAAGCCGGCCGGTCTCACCAGCGGCCGCGGTGCCGGACCCAGATCGCGAGCAGCGGGTCGACGTAGCGCCACGGGCCCGGGCCGGCCGGGCCTTCGTCCCGCGTGACGTGCTGACCCTCCCGGGCGAGCTCGCGCAATGCGCTCTGCAAGGTCGCGCGGGAGGTCTCCAGGCGCCGGGACGTCGTCGTCCCGGTCGGCGAGTCACCCTCCGCGAGCGCCACGAGCACCGCCTTCTTCCCGGTCGAGAGCTGGTCCCACACCGCCTGGTGCGCCTCGTGGGTGGTCGCCAGCGCCCGTCGTACGACGGCGTCGGCCAGCGCCACCCCCTCGACCTCCCCGCCTTCAGGAAGCGTGGAGGCGCCCAGCTGCCGGGCAGCGAGCTCGCGGTGCAGCAGGTGCGCGAGCAGCATGGTGCGCTGCGGGTGGCCGGCCGCGGTGGTCATCAGCGGCACGAGGGCCCCGGCAGGATCCTCGTCGAGCTGCTCGAAGCGCTCGGCGAGCTCGACGATCACCTCGTCGAGCGGGAGCGGGCCGAGGTCGATCGGCTCGGCCTGCCCGTACAACGGCCGCTCGCGGTCGCTGAACAGCTTGCGCATCATCGAGGGCTGGGAGCCGGCGTAGACGTAGACCGCCGCGTCGCCGTGGTACTGCACGTGCGAGCGCAGCAGCCCGTCGATCGACGGCCCGGCCGCGAGGATGTCCTGGAACTCGTCGAAGACCACCAGGGTCGGGATCTCGTCGCGCTCGAACAGCGTCAGCGGCAGGTCGAGCAGCTCGGCGGCCGCCGCCTGGGTGGCCTCGGGTGCGGGGACCCGCTGTCGCGGCCCGAGGGTGATCCCGGGACCGGCCGGCGTCAGCGAGAGCCCGAGCCTGGCGCCGAGGGAGTCGAGGTGGGCACGCAGCCGGCCGTCGCCGATCCGGGCGTACGACGAGGCGATCCGCACGCACAGCTCCCCCAGCGAGGTGACGCCGTACATGTCGACGTGCACGGTGCGCCAGCCCGCACCGGCCAGGCCGGCGGCGTGCGCGAGCAGCAACGACGTCTTGCCGAAGCGGCGCGGGCCGGCCAGCCGGACATGGACCCGCTCGGCCGCAGCCTGGCTCAACCGGCTGAGCTCCTCACGCCGGTCGATCAGGGCGTCCGGGGCGATCGGGGTCTCGAACGGGAACGGCCTCAGCGACATACCGACAGGCTAGACCGCTGGTATGGCTTTGTGAATACGATTGTGTAGGCGGCGGCACATACGGTCAGGAGGCGTGCAGGCTCATCGGACCGTAGACCTCACGGTCGCCCTCGAACAGCGTCACCGCGTCGACGCCGGCCTCGACCAGGTCGCGCCACACCTCGCCGACCCAGGACTCGGCGTCGCTCTGCGAGGGGAAGTCCGGGGACTCCGTGCCCTCGGGCGTGACCTCGGCACCGGAGCTGTCCTCGAGCCGCCACCGCCAGGCCGGGCCGTTGGACAGCGACTCGCTCGGGAAGTGGCTCGAGGGCTCCAGGGAGTTCGTCATGTGGCGAGCCTAACGCCGGGAAAACCGCCGGCAGGCTTTGACGCTGTCGGGTCGGCGTGGGAGCGTTCGTCGTGAACAACTGCCTCGCGGTGGGAAAGCCGGTCCGAAGCCGGCGCTGACCCGCAACCGTAGGCCGTCCGACGTCCGGTCATCCGACCGGCCCGGCGACGGCGAGCCGGAACACCGCCGAGGGGCAGCGGCTCCCATCTATCCGTCGAGGTCTACGGGGCGGAGCCGGATCAGGACACCGGTCTCGGCCGGGGCCCGTGCGGTCCGGTGACGTCATGTGAACCGCCGCAACAGAAAGGGCCCTTCGTTGGCCACCCTGCTCCCCCGCCGCGTCGCCGGCATCCTCACCTTCCTCGTCACCGCCGTCGCCGCGGTCGCGTTCGCCGCACCGGCCCACGCCGAGGACGGCTACAAGTACTGGATGTACTTCCACCTCTCCGACGACCAGACCTGGGCCTTCTCCGACGTGGGCCCGGCCGACCACCAGCCGGCCGACGGTGACGTCGAGGGTTTCCGGTTCGGCGTCTCCACCGCCAGCAAGGGCATCGCGCCCCGCGCCGACCTGGCCGAGGTGAACTTCGAGACGATCTGCGCCGACGCCGAGGCAGGCAGCGGCGAGAAGCGGGTCGCCCTGGTCCTGGACTACGGCACCGACCTCGGCGAGGGCGCGCCGCCGGAGCCGCAGGCCGAGTGCGCCGTCGTGGACGAGGCCGCCAGCACCCAGCAGATCCTCGACGAGGTCACCGACCTCCGGGTCGAGAACGGCATGACCTGCGCGCTCGGCGGCTACCCGGCCGCCGGCTGCGGCGAGCCGGTGGCGAACGCCGAGGTCCCCACCGACGAGGAGCCGGTCGCCTTCGCGCTCCCGGCCGCCGACACCGACGACGCCGGTACGGCGGACGCCGCGGCCGTCTCGGAGGACGGCGAGCCGTGGCTGCTCGCCGGCCTGGTCGCCGTGATCGCCGTGATGGCCGCCGCTGCCCTTCTGATGGCGCGGCGCCGGAAGACCGCCTGAGTCGAGGCCGGCCGATGCGCGCACACCACCTGGTCACCTTCCCCCGGATGCTGCATCCGGGGGCCTGGTGGCTGTGGGCGCTCGGCCTGGCCGCGGCGGCCAGCCGGACCCGCAACCCGGTGCCGCTGCTGCTGATCCTGGCGGTGACCGGCTTCGTGGTCGCCGCCCGCAGGAGCGACGCCCCCTGGGCTCGGTCCTACGGCGCCTTCCTGAAGCTGGCCCTCCTGGTGATCGCGATCCGGGTGGTCTTCCAGGCGCTGCTGTCGACGGGCTCACAAGGGCCCACGCTGCTGTTCACACTCCCGGAGATCCCCATGCCCGGCGCCTCCGGGCTCAAGCTCGGCGGTGAGGTGACGCTCGAGGCGGTGCTGCGCGCGTTCTACGAAGGGCTCCAGCTGGCCACGATCCTGGTCTGCGTCGGGGCTGCGAACGCCCTGGGCAGCGCCCGCCGGCTGCTCCGCTCGGTCCCCGGGGCGCTGTACGAGGTCGGTGTGGCCGTGGTGATCGCCCTGACCTTCGCCCCCCAGCTGGTCACCGACGCCTCCCGGATCCGCGCCGCCCACCGGCTGCGGGGCCAGAGCGGGGGCCTGCGTGCGATGCGCCGGCTGGCGATGCCGGTCCTCGAGGGTGCGCTGGACCGGTCGGTCGAGCTGGCCGCCGCGATGGACTCCCGCGGCTACGGCCGCACCACCCGGGTCAGCCCTCGCGAGCGCCACGTCACCGGCCTGCTCGTGCTGGGCGGGCTGCTCGGTCTGAGCGTGGGGGTGTTCGGCCTGCTCTCGGGCACCGACGCCGGCTGGCTGGGCATGCCGACGCTGGTCGGCGGCACCGTCCTCGCCGCTGCCGGGCTCTACCTCGGCGGGCGGCGCACCGGGCGCACGAGGTACCGCCCCGACCCGTGGGCGCTGCCGGAGTGGCTCGTCGCCGGCTCCGGCCTGCTCGCCGCGGCGGCGATGCTCGTCGAGGTCGCCATGGACCCCTCCACGTTGGTCCTGGCCAGCGTCACCGCCGTGCCGCCCGTGCCCGTGCTCGCCGTGCTCGGCATCCTCGCCGCCGTGCTCCCTGCGATCCTGGCCCCGCCCCTCCCCGCGCCCGCACGCGAGGAGACGACCCGAGACGACGAGATGGAGGTGGCAGCGTGATCGAGTTCGCCGACGTCAGCGTCACCTTCGCCGACCAGCAGGCCCCGGTGCTGCGCGAGGTGAACCTGACCGTCCCCGAGGGTGAGCTCTGCCTGGTGATCGGCCGCACCGGTTCGGGCAAGACCACCCTGCTGCGCGCCGTCAACGGCCTGGTCCCGCACTTCTCCGGCGGCACGCTGTCGGGCCGGGTGACCGTGGACGGCCGGGACACCCGCGACCACCGTCCCCGTGACCTCGCCGAGGTGGTCGGCTTCGTGGGTCAGGACCCGTTGTCGGGCTTCGTCACCGACACCGTGGAGGACGAGCTGGCCTACGGCATGGAGTCCCTCGGGCTGCCCGCCGAGGTGATGCGCAAGCGCGTCGAGGAGACGCTGGACCTCCTCGGCCTCGCGGACCTGCGGCACCGGCCGCTCACCGACCTGTCCGGCGGCCAGCAGCAGCGCGTCGCGATCGGCTCCGTGCTCACCACCCACCCGCGGGTGCTGGTGCTCGACGAGCCGACCTCGGCGCTCGACCCGCTGGCCGCGGAGGAGGTGCTCGCGACGCTGCAGCGCCTGGTGCACGACCTCGGGTTGACCGTCGTACTCGCCGAGCACCGGCTCGAGCGCGTCGTGCAGTACGCCGACCGGGTGGTCCTCGTGCCCGGGGACGCGCGACCGGTCGTGGACGGTCCGCCGGACGAGGTGCTCGCCGGGTCGGCGATCGCCCCGCCGGTGGTCGAGCTCGGCCGGGTCGCCGGCTGGCGCCCGCTCCCCCTCAACGTGCGTGACGCGCGCCGTCGCGTCGCCCCGCTGCGGACCGAGCTCGCCGGGATCGAGCCACCCGACCACGCCGTCGCCGAGCCCGGCGCGGTGGTCGGACGCGTCGTCGACCTCGTCGCCGGCTACACCCGCCTGCCGGTGCTCAAGGGCGTCAACCTGGACCTGCGTCGCGGCGAGATCGTCGCCCTGATGGGCCGCAACGGCGCCGGCAAGTCGACCCTGCTCAAGACCCTCGTCGGCATGCGGCCGGCGAGCAGCGGGACCGTCGAGGTCGACGGCCAGGACCCGGCGACCCTGAAGCCGGCGCAGCTGCTGCGCCGCGTCGGCCTGGTCCCCCAGGTCCCCGGGGACCTGCTCTACGAGGCGACGGTGGCACGCGAGTGCGCGCAGGCCGACAAGGATGCGCGGGTCCCCGCAGGCACCACCGCCGCGCTGTTCGCCCGGCTCTCCCCGGGGGTTCCTTCCGACCAGCATCCGCGCGACCTCTCCGAGGGACAGCGCCTCACCCTCGCCCTGGCGATCGTGCTCGCCGCACAGCCGCCGCTGATCCTCCTCGACGAGCCGACCCGCGGTCTGGACTACACAGCCAAGCACCGGCTGGTGGAGATCCTGCGCGACCTCGCCGCGGACGGCCACGCCGTCATGCTCGCCACCCACGACGTCGAGCTCGTGGCGGAGGTCGCCAACCGGGTGGCGGTCCTCGCCGACGGGGAGGTGGTCGCCGACGGCTCGGTGCCCGACGTGGTGGTCTCCTCCCCCGCGTTCGCTCCCCAGGTCGCGAAGATCCTCCAGCCCTCGCCCTGGCTCACCCCGACCGACGTCGCCGTCGCCCTCGCCGGCGTGACCACCCTCTCGCGGCCATGACGCCGACGAACCTGGTCCCCCTCCGACTGCGTTCGGCGCTGGCGCTCGGGTTGGCGTCGGTGGTCGGTCTGGTCGGGTTCTTCTGGCCGTTCTTCGTCGAGCCGGGCGCGGCCCTGGACAGCTCGCACTCCGGCGACGCTCCGTTCCTGTTCGTCGCGCTGCTCCCGCTGCTCGCCGCGATCGTGCTCGCCGAGCTCACCTCCGGCGGCATGGACGCGAAGGCGGTCGCGATGCTCGGGATGCTGGCCGCGGTCGGCGGGGCGCTGCGAGCGCTCGGGCCCGGCACCGCGGGACTCGAACCGAGCTTCGCGGTGATCATCATCGGCGGACGGGTCTTCGGCCGCGGCTTCGGCTTCGTCCTCGGCGCCACGGCGATCTTCACCGGTGCACTGATCACCGGGGGCGTGGGCCCCTGGCTGCCGTTCCAGATGATGGCCGCCGGCTGGGTGGGCTTCCTCGCCGGCTGCCTCCCCCGGGCCTCGGGCCGGCTCGAGGTGGTCGTCGTCGCGGTGTACGCCGCCGTCGCCGGGCTCGCCTTCGGCCTGGTGATGAACATCTGGTTCTGGCCGTTCGCCTCCTACGGCCCGGAGGTCAGCTACGTCGCCGGCGACCCGCTGGTGGCCAACCTCGGGCGCTACGGGCTGTTCTACCTGACCACGTCGCTGTTGTGGGACCTCGGCCGCAGCGTGGTGTCGCTGCTGGTGATCCTGCTGGCCGGGTCCGCCCTGCTCCGGGCGCTGCGCCGGGCCGGGCGGAGGGCGGCCTTCGGTGCCCCTGTGGTGTTCGAGCGCTGATGGACGTCCTCACGCTCGGCACCGGCTCGGCGGACGGCTGGCCGAACCCGTTCTGCGGCTGCGCCTCCTGCACCTCGGAGCGAGCGGCCGGCCGGGTGCGCGGGCAGACCTCGATGCTCGTCGACGGACGCCTGCTGCTCGACTGCGGCCCCGAGACCCCGCGGGCCGCGGAGCGGCTCGGCGCCGACCTGGGCAGGCTGCGCCACGTGCTGATCACCCACCAGCACCCGGACCACTGTTCCCCGGCGTTCCTGCTGTTCCGGTCCTGGGTGGGTGAGGACCCACTCGACGTGGTCGGTCCGCCCGACGTCGTCGAGGCCTGCCGGATGTGGGTCGCCCCCGACTCCGTGGTGCGGTTCGCCGCGGTCTCCCCCGGCGACCGGCTCCGCCTCGGCGAGTACGACGTCCGGGTGCTCGGCGCGCGCCACGGCGAGGCCGGCGCGGCGGTGCTCTACGACGTCACCACGGCCGACGCCCGGCTGCTCTACGCCACCGACACCGGGCCGCTGCCCGAGGAGACCGTCGCGGCCATGGACGGCGCCGCGTTCGACCTCGTGCTGCTGGAGGAGACCTTCGGCGACCACGGCGAGCACCACACCGACCATCTGCACCTGGCGACGTTCGCCGACCAGCTGCGCCGGCTCCGAGCGGTCGGCGCCGTCACCGAGCACACCGACGTGGTCGCCGTACACCTCTCGCACCACAACCCGCCCACCGCCGAGCTGGGCCGGCGGCTCGCGGACTGGGGCGCCCGGGTCGTCGACGACGGCACCGTGCTGAGGCCGGCCCCGGTGGTCGAGCCCGCGCCGGTGGTCGAGCCTGTCGCGACCCGCACCCTGGTCATCGGCGGCGCCCGCTCGGGCAAGTCGCGCGAGGCCGAGCGGCTGCTCGCGGCCGAGCCGGCGGTGACCTACGTGGCCACCTCCTACCCGTCCGGCACCGACGACGAGTGGGACCAGCGGATCGCGCGACACCGCGAGGACCGGCCCGCGCACTGGGCGACCGAGGAGACCCTCGACCTCGCGGCGCTGCTGGGCGCCTCCGGCGAGCCGTTGCTCGTCGACTGCCTGACGTTGTGGCTGACCCGGGTCATGGACCGGCACGACGCCTGGGACGACAACGCCTGGCGGTCCAGCGCGGAGAAGGCGGTGACGGCCGAGATCGACGAGCTCGTCGCGGCGTGGCGCGGCACCCGCCGCCGGGTGGTCGCGGTGACCAACGAGGTCGGCCAGGGCGTCGTCCCCGATACCACGTCGGGCCGCCGGTTCCGGGACCTGATGGGGCGGCTGAACGCCCGGCTGGCCGCCGAGACCGAGGACGTCCGCTGGTGCGTCGCGGGCCGGGTGACCCGGCTGTGAGCGCGGTCCGCGACCCGATCCGGCTGGCGGTCGGCACGCTGACCGTGCTGCCGACGCGACCCCCGACCGTGGTGGACCGGCGCGTCGGTGGCCGGGCGATGGTTCTCGCACCCGCCGTCGGGGCCCTGCTGGCCCTGCCCGCCGGGCTGCTGCTGTGGCTGCTCGGCTGGGGCCCCCGAGGGACCGAGCCGCTCCTGGTGGAGATCCTGGGCCCTCGCGGCTACGACGTCGTGCCGGGACCGCTGCTGACCGCAACCCTCACGATCGGCCTGCTCACCGCGCTCACCCGGGCGATGCACCTCGACGGGCTGGCCGACACCGTCGACGGCCTGGGGTCGGGTCGCCCGGGCGACGAGGCGCTCGAGGTCATGCGGCGCGGCGACGCCGGCCCGTTCGGCGTGGTGGCGCTGGTCCTCGTGCTGCTCGTGCAGGT
>JBMOMG010000152.1:0-16656 GCA_049323155.1 Actinomycetota bacterium
TCCTGCCGGGGCGCGGGGCCGACGATGTCGAGGGTGGCCACCCCGAGCGCGGGGGTCGCCAGCGCGGCCACCGTCCCCACCGCCAGCAGCTGCTGGCAGACGAGGACGAAGCGGCTCTTGTTCTCGGCCATCGGCTGGTCGCTCCCCCGGGTCAGACAGTCACAGGAGTACCAATCTTCACACCGGTTACAGGGGCGCGCCATCGCTTCGAATTAACTACAAACGTGTAATTCGGACACGGGTCCCGACCCCTCGACAGGCCGGAACACCGGCCGGTCGACGGCTCCGGCCGTGCACCGCCACCGACCGACGGGGACGGCCCCCAGGTCAGATGTCGGCGCCGAGGTCGTCCTCGTTCTGGTCCGGCCCGTCGCTGTCGTCGTAGCGCAGGAAGTGGATGCCCTCGTCGACGGGACCGTCGAAACCGAGCTTGCCGTCGACGAGCACCAGCGCCCGGTCACACATCTTGCGCACCGACCCGGGGGCGTGGCTGACGTAGAACAGCGTGCGCCCCTCCTTCTTGATCTCCTCCATGCGCGCGATGCACTTGCGCTTGAAGGGGCGGTCGCCGACGGCAAGTACCTCGTCGGCGAGGAAGATGTCGGAGTCGGCGTGCGCCGCGACCGCGAACCCGAGCCGGGCGCTCATCCCCGACGAGTAGTGGCCGACCGGGGTCTCGAGGAACTTGCCGATGTCGGCGAAGTCGACGATCTGGTCGAACTTGCGCCGGGTCTCCGCGTCGCTCATCCCGAGGATGGCGGCGTTGAGGTACAGGTTCTCCCGGCCGGTGAGCTGCGGGTGGAAGCCGGCGCCGGCGGCGATCAGGCCGGCGATCCGGCCCCGCGTGCGGACCTTGCCCTCGTCGGGGGTCATCACGCCCGAGATCAGCTTGAGCAGGGTGCTCTTGCCCGAGCCGTTGAGCCCCATCAGGCCGATCGACTCGCCCTGCTCCACGGTGAAGGAGACGTCGTTGATCGCGAGGAAGGAGTCGCTGACCTTCTGCCCGCGCAGCTTGGCGATGGTCATCTGCTTGATCGACCGGGCGTACTGCATGGTGAAGCGCTTGGAGACGTGGTCGACCACGATCGAGGTACTCATCTACAGCCGCTCCGCGAACTTGCCCTCGAGCCGGGTGAACACCTTCTGCGCGATCGCGAGCGCGACCAGACAGGCGGCGAGCGTGATCAGCCCACGCGTCATCAGGTGGTCGGGGAGCACGACCGGGTACTCCGCGTCGGGCCCGACGGTCGGCACCCAGAACAGGTGCTGGAAGAGCATCACGCCCTCGGCGATCGGGTTCGCGAGGTAGACCTCCTCCGCCCAGGTGCCGCCGAACAGGTTCTTGATGCGGTCGTAGGGGTAGATCATCGGCACCGACCAGGTCACGAAGATCGTGAAGGTCTGGACGATGTTCTGGAAGTCGCGGAAGAAGACGTTGGCCGCGCTGAAGATCAATGCCAGGGCCATCCCGAACACGGCGATGATCGAGAAGCCCACGAGGCCGGCCGCCACGTCGTACAGGCCGGGGTTCCAGCCCGCGATCAGCACGCCGACGAGCAGGATCACCATCTGCGGCAGCGTGTGGTAGGCCGAGACCAGCATCGAGGAGACCGGGAAGAGCTCGCGGGGCAGCGGGAGCTTCTGGATGATCCGCTTGTTGCGCACGATCGAGCGCGTGCCCGAGGTGAAGGTCTCGGTGAAGTAGTGCACCATCACCATCCCCGCGAAGATGTGGATCGCGAAGTTGGTCATGTTCTTGTGCAGCGCGAACACGTAGCCGATCACGAAGAAGTACGCCGAGAACCGGACCGCCGGCTGCACGTAGGACCAGAACAGTCCCAGCACCGAGCCCTGGTAGCGGGCCGCGAGCTCCTTGCGGACCAACAGCTTGAGCAGGTACCGCTCCCGGAACACGTGCTGGAGGCCGCCACGGTCACTCGGCGACACCAGCGGAGGCTCGAGCGGTTCCTCCACAGGAGTGCTCACGCGTCCACGCCACCGCTCTCGAGTGGCGTGCCCTCGGTGAAGTGCGGCTTGAGCTTGTTCTCGAACATCGACAGCGCCGACCCGATCGCCATGTGCATGTCGAGGTACTTGTAGGTGCCCAGCCGGCCGCCGAAGAGCACCATCGGCTCCTTCTTGGCGAGCTCGCGGTAGCGCAGCAGCTTCTCGCGGTCCTCGGCCGTGTTGACCGGGTAGTACGGCTCGTCACCCTCCTCGGCGAAGCGGGAGTACTCGTGCACGATGACGCTCTTGCCCGGCAGGTGGGTCTTCTCGCGCTCCGGGTGGAAGTGCTTGAACTCGATGATCCGCGTGTAGGGCACGTCCTGGTCGTTGTAGTTGATCACGCCGGTGCCCTGGAAGTCGTCGACGTCGACGACGCTCTCCTCGAGGTCGACGGTGCGCCAGGAGAGCTTGCCCTCGGCGTTGCCGAAGTACTCGTCGACGGGGCCGGTGTAGACGATCGGGATCTTGCCCTTGTAGTCGTCGGCGACCTCGAAGAAGTCCGTCTCGAGCCGGACCTCGATGTTCGGGTGGTCGGCCATCTTCTGCAGCCAGGCGGTGTAGCCGTCGACCGGGAGGCCTTCGTACTTGTCGTTGAACCAGCGGTTGTCGAAGGTGTAGCGGACCGGGAGGCGGGTGATGATGTCCGCGCTCAGCTTGGTGGGGTCGGTCTGCCACTGCTTGGCGGTGTAGCCCTTGATGAACGCCTCGTAGAGCGGACGCCCGATCAGGCTGATCGCCTTCTCCTCGAGGTTCGTGGCGTCCTCGGTCGCGATCTCGCTGGCCTGCTCGGCGATCAGCGCCCGTGCCTCGTCCGGCGTGTGGCTGCGGCCGAAGAACTGGTTGATCAGGCCGAGGTTCATCGGCAGGGAGTAGACCTGGCCCTGGTACTTGCCGAAGACCCGGTGCTTGTAGTCGGTGAAGCTGGTGAACCGGTTGACGTACTCCCACACCTTTTCGTTGGAGGTGTGGAACAGGTGCGCGCCGTACTTGTGCACCTCGACGTTGGTCTCCGGGTCGCGCTCGGAGTAGGCGTTCCCGCCGAGGTGGTGCCGGCGCTCCAGCACCAGGACCCGCAGCCCGAGCTCGTTGGCACAGCGCTCCGCGATCGTCAGCCCGAAGAATCCGGACCCGACGACGACGAGGTCGGGCTGGGCAGAGGCGGTGTCAGACAAGGGAAGGGCTCCTCCGGGATCGGGCGCACGGCCGTCAGAGTCTAGCAACGGGGGGTCGGCCTCCCGTCGGGCGCGCGGGGGCCTGACGCATGGTCCGTGCGGACCGGATGGCGCGCGTCACGTTGCGCGCCTCGGCGCGTCCCCCACGCCAGGGGCTGAGGAGTACGACGGCCAGCACGATCAGGTAGGGCTTGAGCCGCACGAGCACGTTCTCGCCGTAGCGGAAGTGCACGACGAAGAGGTTGCGGTACATGTAGAACCCCTTCCACGTGTCGAGCGCGTGCTGCTGGTCGAAGTCGAGCTGGCGCACGATCACCGCGTCACGGACGGCGGTGACCGGGAACCCGGCCCGCCTGGCCCGGATGGTGAAGTCGGCGTCGTCGTAGAAGATGAAGTAGGACGGGTCGGGCAGCCCGATCGCGTCGATCACACGCCGGTGCACCATGAAGCCCTCGAACGCCGCGTTCTCGATCCCGACCTGCTCGGGCATGTCCTCGCGGCGGGTGTAGGCGGAGTCGACGGTGCCGAGCTTCGGCCTCACCGCGAGCGGGTTGCGCAGGTCGAAGCGGGTCGCCGCCTTCTCCACCAGGCTGCCGTGGCGGTCCTCGCGCACGGCGGCCAGGCACGGGCCGTCGTACCGGAGCAGGGCCTCGAGGCAGTCCGGCGCCGGCACCACGTCGTCGTCCATGAGCCAGATCCGGTCGTGGCCGGCTGCGTGGGCCTGGCTCACGCCGAGGTGGAAGCCGCCCGCGCCACCGAGGTTCTCCCCGCTGCGGGTGACCTGCAGCGGAAGCGCGGAGGCGTGCGCCTCGAGCACCTGCTGCGTGTGGTCGGAGCTGTCGTTGTCGACCACGTAGACGGCGTCGACCGGCCGGGTCTGCGCGGCGAGCCCGTCGAGCGTCCGGCCGAGCAGGTCGGCCCGGTTGTAGGTGACGATGACCACGGCGACGCTGTCGGTCACGAAAGGAACCTCCGGTGGCCGGTGAAGTCGCCGCGCAGGCCCGCACGCATCGCCTGGGCGCTCAGCCGCAACCGGCCCAGGCTGGGCCGGGTGAAGCTGTAGAACCACGCGGTCTTCACCACGAACGCCAGCGCGTGGAGCCGGCCGCGGTAGCTGAGCAGGTTGACCAGGTTGTTGCGAGCCATGCAGTAGTGCTTCAGGTCGCTCGGGGAGTCGTTGTAGGTGGTGATCCCGAACATCATCGGGGTGCCGAGGTTGCCCACGCTCGGGTGGCGCACCACCGCGTCGACGACGGTCGACACCCGGGCACCGGCCTCCTCGGCGCGGAGGCGGTACTCGTGGTCGTCGCCCCAGATGAAGAACTCCTCCCGCGGCAGCCCGATCCGGTCGACCAGCGCGCGCGTCACCAGCACCCCGTTGAACGGGATGACGATGCCGTCGATTCGGCCGTCGCGCGCGGCAGCCCGGACGTCGTCCAGGGCGTGCACGACCCGGGCTCCTCCGGGCAGCCGGATCGGGAAGACCAGCCGGTCCGGCCGGGCCTCGTCGACGACCAGCGGCCCCCAGAAGTCCAGCCGGCCCCGGTGCTGCAGCAGCCGGTCGAGGCAGTCGGGGTCCGGCAGCCCGTCGTCGTCCATGAGCCAGACCAGGTCCGCGCCCTCGTCGATCGCCCAGGCCAGTCCGTCGTGGAAGCCGCCGGCCCCGCCCTTGTTGTGGGCCAGCGTCCGGGCCGCGACCCGGGGTCCGGTGGCCGGGGTGGCGGCGGCGACCTCGTCCAGCCATGCGCGGGTGCCGTCGGTGGAGGCGTTGTCGACCACGAGCACCGCGGCGAGCGCGTCGACCTGCTGCAGTGACTCCACCAGCCGGCGGACCAGGGCCAGCCGGTTGTAGGTGACGACGACGGCCACCACCTGCTGCTCGATCACGGTGCACACCCTACGGGTGGCGCCTGGGACCGACCTCAGCAGGCGGAGGCGAGATCGTCGGTCTGGTTGGCCACGTAGCCCTCGCCGAGCGAGCCGACCGAGCCGCCCGTGACCTGGGCGGGCGGCTTGCCCGCTCCGGCCCCTGCCCCACCCTTCGCTCGCGGCGCGGCCTCCACCTTCGTGCCCTCGGCCCGGTCGATCGCCGCCTCGACCTTGCTCCGGACCAGGTCGATGTCGGGCTCGGCGGTGTTGATCATCGGCGGCACCAGCGACAGCGTGGACATCGGCTGCGAGCGGGCCTTCAGCGCGAGGTCGATGAACCGGTCGACCTCACCGGTCGGCAGGTTCGTCGAGACCATCTCCGAGCCCGCCTCGGCGATCTTCTCGAAGTTGCGCAGCGCCGTCTGCGGGCTGACCTGGCTGACCATCGCCTGCATCACGCACTTCTGGCGGGCCATCCTCGAGTAGTCGTCGGAGCCCTCCCGCGCCCTGGCGAACCACAGCGTGTCGTGTCCGTCGAGCACCCGGACCCCGGGCTCGATGTAGCCGGTGACGTCGTCGCCGAGGCCGCCGACCGGGATCCGGTCGCGGACGTTGAGCCGCACGCCGCCGAAGGCGTCGACCAGCTTGGCGAAGCCGCGCATGTTGACCATCACCCAGTAGTTCACGTCCAGACCGGTGATGCCCTCCACCGCCGAGATCGTGGCGTCCACACCGGGGTTCTGGGACCTGCCGAACAGCTCGGGGTTGTCGAGGGCGAAGGTGCTCAGCGAGTTGAGGTAGCACTCCTCGCAGTCGTAGCCGTCGGGGAACTGCTCGTGCATCACGGAGCCCTCGGCGAACGGGAAGTTCTGCATGTTGCGCGGCAGGCCGATCAGGACCGTGCGACCGGTCTCGGCGTCGATGCTGGCCACGGTCATGCTGTCGGGGCGCAGTCCCCACCGGTCGGCTCCGGAGTCACCGCCGAGGAGCAGCACGTTGTAGCGGCCGTCCGTGGCCGCACTGGCCTCGCCGTCGCTGAACATCGCGAGCAGGTCGCGCTGGACCCCGACCACGTGCGAGGCGAAGAGCAGGCTCCCGGCCACCGAGAAGCACAGGAAGCCGTTGAGGCCGACCATCGCGAGCCGCTGCTTCTGGCGCAGCTCGAGCGGCTGACCGAGGCGCCAGGCGTCGAGGAACAGCACCGCCCAGCCGACGGCGAGCGCGAGCAGGGTGAACCGGACCAGGCCGAGCAGGAGGGTGTTGCTCATCAGCCAGAAGACGAAGCCGTGCCAGACCAGGCCGAGGAGTACGACGAGCACGGTGCTGCCGAGCAGCAGCAGCCAGATCCGCAACGCGATGCGGCCGACCTGGCGGCGGCCGGCGACGAGCTGGGCGGAGCCGGGGATGACCAGGGTCATCAGCATGAGGGTCACCGCACGCCGGAACCGGACGCGGGCCAGGGTGTCGTCCAGCCGGCCGGTCGCGCGGGGGGAAGAGACCGGTGGCATCGGGTTGCCTTTCGGTGCTACGGGTGGGGAAGTCGCTCCCAGTATCACCAGTCACACCTGCAACAGCCGGGAACGCCGCGCCGACGGAGTGCGGGGGCCCGCACGGTACCGTCTGCTCCCATGGCAGACCGACGCCGCGGAGACGGAGAACCGCCGGAGGGCACGCCCGAGTACGACTGGCTCTACGGAGGCGGCCGTTCCGGCGCGCCCGGCGACCCCGAGCCGACCCGGGTGCTCCCGACGATGGGGCGCCCGGGCGCCAGCGACGCCGGCTCGAGGGCGAGCCGTCCCCGCTCCGGCTCCGGCGGCCCGGTCACACCTCCGCCGCCACCCGCCGCTGCCCGCCGTCGCGGGTCGACGCCTCCGCGGCCGACCTCGGCTCGCAGGTCCCGCCGCGGCTTCGGCTGGGTCAAGCTGGTCCTGCTGCTGTGGCTGGTGTTCCTGGTCGCCGTACCCGTGTGGGCGTGGAGCAACATCGAGAAGGTCGACGCGGCACCGGACGGCGAACGGCCCGGCTCCCAGCCCGGCCACACCTATCTGCTCGTCGGCAGCGACAGCCGCGAGGGCCTGACCAAGGCCGAACGACGTCGACTCGGCACCGGCGGCGCCGAGGGCCGGCGCACCGACACGATCATGCTGCTGCACACCGGTGCGGGCCCGAACCTGCTGATGTCGATCCCGCGGGACTCCCAGGTGAAGGTGCCCGGCTACGGCACGACCAAGGTCAACGCCGCCTACGCCTACGGTGGCCCCGAGTTGCTCGTGGAGACGCTCGAGAACGAGACCGGGATCCGGATCGACAGCTACGTCGAGATCGGCTTCGGCGGCTTCGTCAACGTCGTCGACGCCGTGGGCGGCATCGAGATCTGCCCCGAGCAGGCGATGAACGACCCGCTGGCCAAGCTCAAGATCGAGAAGGGCTGCCAGGACGTCAACGGCCCGACCGCGCTCGGCTACGCGCGCTCGCGCCACGCCACGAAGCTCGGTGACATCGACCGGGCCCGCAACCAGCGAGAGGTGGTCAGCGCGGTCGGCGACAAGGCCGCCTCCCCGTGGTCGGTGCTCAACCCGGTCCGCTACGTCCGGCTGGCCTCGGCCGGCTCGGAGTCGGTGGTCCTCGGCGAGGACACCGGCCCGTTCGACACGCTCCGCTTCGCGTGGGCGATGACCAGGGTCAGCGGTGAGAACGGGCTGACCTGCGGCGTCCCGATCGTCGACTTCGCCGTGAACTGGGACTCCGAGCGGGCACCGCGGATGTTCCAGCTGATCCAGGAGGACCGCGTGGACGAGATGCCGAAGAGCCTGTGCACACCGTCGGGGTTCCCGCGATGACCTACGAGACGCTCGACTACACCGTCGACGACGGCATCCTCACGCTCACCCTCGACCGGCCCGACCAGCTCAACGCGTTCACGGTGACCATGGCCGAGGAGCTCGTCGACGCCTACGACCGGGCCGGCCGCGACGATGCCGTCGCCGCGATCGTGGTGACCGGACGGGGCCGCGCGTTCTGTGCCGGGATGGACCTGTCCGTCGGCGGCAACGTGTTCGGCCTCGACGAGTCCCTGGAGCCGTCGCTGGCAGATCTCGAGGAGCGCCTCGAGGACCCCGCGATCGTCGCGGGCGTCCGGGACACCGGCGGCCGCGTGTCGCTGGCGGTCTACCGCTGCCCCAAGCCGGTGATCGGTGCGATCAACGGTCCCGCCGTGGGCATCGGCGCGACCATGACCCTGCCGATGGACGTCCGGCTGGCCTCGGAGCGGGCCCGGATCGGCTTCGTGTTCGGCAAGCTCGGGATCGTGCCCGAGGCCGCCTCGTCCTGGTTCCTGCCGCGGATCGTCGGGATCAGCCGGGCGCTGGAGTGGGTCTACACCGCCGACATCCTCACCGCCGAGGAGGCCCTCGACGGCGGTCTGGTGCGCTCGGTGCACCCCGAGGACGAGCTGCTCGACGCCGCCCACGACCTCGCCCGGCGGTTCACCCGCCACCGCTCCCCCGTCGCCACAGCCCTGGCCCGGCAGATGATGTGGCGCAACGCCGCCCAGCCGCACCCGCTCGAGGCGCACAAGGTCGACTCGCTGGCGATGTTCTACACCAGCATCGGCGACGGCAAGGAGGGCGTCGCGGCCTTCCTCGACAAGCGCGACCCCGAGTTCACCGGGCGTACGACGGACATGCCGCCGTTCTACCCCTGGCAGGACTGAGGCCAGGTCTCCACCAGGCGCCACAGTGCCTCGGTGAGCTCGCGCACCAGCGCCTCACGACCCTGCGGGGTGGCCCGGTCCAGCGACAGGTAGGGGTTGAGATCCTCGAGCTCGACGAGCAGCAGCCGGCCGTCCGCCGTACGCGCCGCGTCGACCCGCTGCAAGCCGTGCTCGATGTCGTTCCACTCCACGAACCTGCGGACGAACGACTCGTCCTCGTCGCTCGGCTCGTAGGGCTCGAGCTCCCAGCGTTGCCGCGGGTCGGGGGTGTGCAGCGCGTAGACCAGCGTCCGGTCCACGACGTAGAACGACACCTCGTGGACGATCTCGACCATCGGCTGGACGACGACGCCGGCCGGGTCGGCGGCCCGGACCTCCTCCGCCGTGCCCATCGTCAGGCCGGCCGAGTCGGCGCCGAGCAGCGGCTTGACGACGTACCTGTCACTCGGCGGCAGCCGGTCGAGCTCCCCGGCCGAGCCGACCGACGGGATCACCGGGAAGCCGTCCCGGTAGAGGTCGAGCAGGTGCTGCTTGCCGAGCATGTCGCCCTTGCCGGTCAGCTCGTTGTAGACCCGTTGTCCCGTCGCCCACGCACGGTCGCGGAAGTGCGCGTACGCCGCCGGGTAGCCCGCGACCGGGCCGCTGTTGCGCACCAGCACCACGTTGAACCCGGCCATCGCGTCCGCCGCCTCGGTCGGCAGGCAGCGCTCGACGTCGAAGGACTCCGCGAGCCGGCCGCCGAGGTAGACGTCCTCGCCGGCATACTCCCGGCCCCGGGGCGACGTAGTGGGGGTCGGTGACGAGCAGGACCCGTGGCCGTGCCACCGTCAGCCCACCGGCACGCCGGCCCGGGAGAAGACCACGCCGTCGTCCTCGACCGGTCCGCGGCGCATCAGGCGCACGTCGCGGGGATAGTTCTGGTGCAACCGCCACGGCGCGACCGGGCCCTGCTTGGGCAGCCGGTGGACGCTGCGCAGCACGTAGCCGGACTTCAGGTCGATCAACGGGACCGGGTCCCAGGACGCTGAGTCCGCCGGCGTCACCGGCGTGACCACCTGGTGGCCGTGGGTGTCCATGTGGTTCAGCAGCCGGCACACATAGTGCGCGACGAGGTCGGCCTTCAGGGTCCACGACGCGTTGGTGTAGCCGATGGTCAGCGCGAAGTTGGGCACGCCGGAGAGCATCATCCCCTTGTAGGAGTAGGTGTCGGCGAGCGCGATCTCGCGTCCGTCGACGGACAGGCTCATCCCGCCGATCGGTAGCAGGTTCAGCCCCGTCGCGGTGACCACCAGGTCGGCCTCCAGTTCGGCGCCCGACGCCAGCCGGATGCCGCGCTCGGTGAAGGTCTCGATCCGGTCGGTCACGATCTCGGCCCGGCCGCTGCGGATCGCCCGGAACAGGTCGCCGTCGGGCACCAGGCACAGCCGCTGGTCCCATGGGTCGTACGACGGGCCGAAGTGGGTGTCGACGTCGTACCCCTCCGGCAGCATCCGCAGAGCCGCCTTGCGCAGCAGGGACCTCATCAACGCCGGCCGTCGCCGGCTCAGCTGGAAGCTCGCCATCGAGACGAGCACGTTCTTCCACCGCACGAGGGGGTAGACCCAGCTCGCCGGCAGTCGGCCGCGCAGCGCGTCGGCCAGTGGGTCCTTCGCCGGCAGGGAGGCGACGTAGCTCGGCGACCGCTGGAGCATCGTGACGTGGGCAGCGGTTCCCGCCATCGCCGGCACCAGGGTCACCGCGGTCGCGCCGCTGCCGATCACGACCACCCGCCGACCGGCGTGGTCGAGGTCCTCGGGCCAGTGCTGGGGGTGCACCACCTGGCCGGTGAACCGCTCGACGCCGGGGAGGTCCGGGGTGTAGCCCTCGTCGTAGCGGTAGTAGCCCGAGCACACCGACAGGAACGAGCAGGTGAGCGTGACCGGCTCGCCGCCGTCGCGCTCGGCAGTCACCGTCCAGCGGGCGTCTGCGCTGGACCACTCGGCGGCGGTGACCCGGTGCCCGAACCGGATCCGCCGGTCGATCCCCCGCTCGCGGGCGGTGTCGCGGACGTAGTCGCGGATCGACGGGCCGTCGGCGATCGCCTGGGCCTGCGTCCACGGCCGGAACGCGTAGCCGAGGGTGAACATGTCGGAGTCTGAGCGGACCCCCGGGTAGCGGAACAGGTCCCAGGTGCCGCCGATCGCGTCCCGGGCCTCGAGGATCGCGAAGCTCTTGCCGGGGCACTCGTCCTGCAGGTGGGCGGCCGCACCGATGCCGGACAGGCCGGCTCCCACGATGAGGACGTCGACGTGTTCGCTGCTCACCCGGGGCAGGCTAGCAACCCGCGTCGGCGGCGGCTTCCTCAACAGAGTCGGGTACGACGACCGCTCCGCAGGAAGAGGTTGATGCCCGCGATCGGCAGCGGGGCCACGGCGAGGCTCAGCCAGCCCGGTCACCCAGGCCGGGCAGCGAGAACCACCACTCCTCCTCGAGACGGGCCGGGCGGCTCGGAGCACTCGTTCCCCGCCGGAGGGCACCTCAATCGCGACCTGCCCTCAAGCGGCCCCGCCGGGGTGCCGAAGAAGAGAGGGAAGGTCGTTGAGCTCTCGGGAGATCAGATGTGGGACGAGCAGTGGGCTCGTAAGGGGCAGTGCCGCCAGGCCCCCCTCGACGCGATGTACGTGCGCGGCGCCGCGCAGAACCAGGCCAAGCGCCAGTGCCTGGGCTGCCCGGTGAAGACCGAGTGCCTCACCGAGGCCCTCGACAACCGCATCGAGTGGGGCGTGTGGGGTGGGATGACCGAGCGCGAACGCCGGGCCGTGCTGCTGCGCCACCCCGACGTCACGTCGTGGCGCGAGTTCTTCCTCGAGGCTCGGGCGGCCCACGCCGCCCAGGGGCGCACGAGCGCCGGCCTCGGCGCCGCCGCCCGGGCGCGCGAGGACGTCCGTACGACGCGCGTCGCCTGAGCGACGAGCCCCGCCGGACGCCCTCGCGGCGGTGGCTCAGCCCACCGGTGTGAAGTCGCGCGCGCCGATGAAGTCCGGCCGCGGCCGGCTCGCCGCGAACGGCTCACCGCACGTGTTCTCGACGCTGTTGAAGACCAGGAACACGTTCGACCGCGCGAACGGCGTGATGTTGCCGTTCGAGCCGTGCATGCAGTTGCAGTCGAAGAACGTCGCCCCACCGGCCTTGCCCTCGAGCACGTCGATCCCGTGCCGCTGCGCGAGGTCGTGCAGGGCCTGGTGGTCCGGGGTGCCGGCCTCCTGCTGGACCAGCGAGGACTTGTAGTTGTCGTCGGGTGTCTCACCGACGCAGGAGACAAAGGTCTTGTGCGAGCCCGGCATGATCATCAGCGGCCCGTTGAACGAGTAGTTGTCGGTGAGCGAGATCGAGCAGCTCACCGCCCGCATCCGGGGCATCCCGTCCTCGGCGTGCCAGGTCTCGAAGTCGGAGTGCCAGTAGAACTCCTTGCCGTCGAACCCGGGCTTGAAGTTCACCCGGCTCTGGTGGATGTAGACGTCGGAGCCGAGGAGCTGGCGGGCCCGGTCGACGACGCGAGGGTCGTTCGCGATCTTCGCGAACACCTCGCTGACCTTGTGCACCTCGAAGATCGAGCGCACCTCCTGCGAGGACCGCTCGACGATGGTGCGCTCGTCTGCGCGGACCGAGGGGTCCTCAGAGAGCCGGCGCAGCTCGGCCCGGAACTCCTCCACCTCGTCGGGGGTGATCAGGTCCTCGACGGTCAGGTAGCCCCTGGCGTCGAAGCCCTCGAGGGTGCCCTCGTCCATCGGGCCGCTCGCGGCGCTGCCCCACACGACCGGGTCCTGGCGAGCGATCGGGGGTGCCGGGGTGCTCAGCCGGGTCGGGTAGACGTCCTGGATACGGTCGACGGTCTCGGTCATGCGGAAACCTCCTCGGTCTCGTGCTCGGTCGGTTCGTCGGTCAGGAGTGGGTAGACCCCGCGCTCGTCGTGGACCTCACGGCCGGTCACCGGCGGGTTGAAGACGCAGGCCATGCGCAGGTCGGTGGTGGCGCGCACCCGGTGGCGCTCATGGCCGTCGAGGAGGTACAGGGTCCCGTCGGCGAGCGGGTGCACCTCCCCGGTCTCGTCGTTGACGAGCTCTCCCTCACCGCCGACGCAGTACACCGCCTCGATGTGGTTGGCGTACCACATCGAGGTCTCGGTGCCGGCGTACAGGACGGTGTCGTGGAAGGAGAAGCCCACGCCCTCGCGGGCGAGGACGAAGCGGCGGCTGCGCCACGTGTCGGCCCGGACGTCACGCTCGGTGCCGTCGAGGTCGGTGAGGTTGCGGACGATCATGGTGTGCTCCCGGTGTCTGTCAGACGGCCACGGCCTCGGCGGCCGCGCGCGTGAGGATGGTCAGGCCTTCGGCGAGGTCGACGCCGTCGATGGTCAGGGCGGGCATCACCTTGACCACCTCCGAGTCGGGGCCGGAGGTCTCCACCAGCAGCCCGTGCTCGTAGGCGGCAGCGGCGATCCGCTCGGCCGCGGTCACGTCGGGGAAGACGACGCCGGCGAGCATCCCGCGCCCGCGGAGGGCCGCGCCCTCGTGCTGGTCGGCGATGTGCTGCAGACCCTCGTGGAGCTGCGCGATCCGGTCAGCCAGGCTCTTGGTGAACACGTCGTCGGTCCAGAACCGGTCCAGGGCCGCAGCGCCGGTCACGAAGGCGAGGTTGTGTCCGCGGAAGGTCCCGTTGTGCTCCCCCGGCGCCCAGATGTCGAGCTCGGGACGGAACAGCGTGAGCGCCATCGGCAGCCCGAAGCCGGAGATCGACTTGGAGAGGCAGACGATGTCGGGGACGATGCCGGCCTCCTCGAAGCTGAGGAACGTGCCGGTGCGTCCGCACCCGGCCTGCACGTCGTCGACGATCAGCAGGATCTCGTGCCGATGACACAGGTCGGCCAGCGCCCTGAGCCACTCGGCGCGCGCGGCGTTCAGTCCGCCCTCGCCCTGAACGGTCTCGACGATCACCGCCGCCGGCTTGTCCACGCCCGACCCGCTGTCCTCCAGCACCCGCTCGAGCCAGAGGAAGTCCTCGGTCGCGCCGGAGAAGTAGTCGTCGTAGGGGATCTTGGAGCTGTTGGTCAGCGGGATGCCCGCACCCTGCCGCTTCATGGAGTTGCCGGTGACCGACAGCGAGCCCAGGGTCATGCCGTGGAAGGCGTTGGTGAACGACAGCACGTGCTGGCGGCCGGTCGCCTTGCGGGCCAGCTTCAGCGCCGCCTCGACGCTGTTGGTGCCGGTCGGGCCGGGGAACATCACCTTGTAGTCCAGCCCGCGCGGCTCGAGCACCACGTCACGGAAGCGCTCCAGGAAGGTCCGCTTGGCGACGGTGTGCATGTCCAGCGAGTGCACGATCGCCCCACTGCGCAGGTAGTCCAGGAGCGGCTCGAGCAGGTCGGGGTGGTTGTGCCCGTAGTTGAGCGCACCGGCCCCGGAGAAGAAGTCGAGGTAGCCGCGGCCGTGCTCGTCGTACACGCGGCTGCCCTCGGCTCTGGCGAACACCGCCGGCCAGTCCCGGCAGTAGCTGCGGACCTCCGACTCGAGCGACTCGAACACGTCTACTGACATCTGGTTCCTTCCTCGTGCAGGCACAGGGGGACGGTGGAGAGCGGTACGGCGGTCAGGGGTGTGACGGGTCAGGCAAGAGGGCCGATGCGAAACAGCAGCTCGGCGTCGTGACCGTCGGGGAAGTGCCCGGGCTCGAACAGCGGCTCGCGGCGCACGTCGGCGCCGCGGCCGGCGGCGAACGACCCGAAGAGGTTGATCGACGCCTCGTTGTCGGCGGTGATCGTGGTCTCCAGGACCCCGACCGGCCGCTCCTGCCGGTCGACGAGCTCGTCGAGCATCCGGCGGCCGAGACCCCGGCCGCGGTGGGCCTCGTCGACGGCGACCTGCCAGACCATCAACGTGTCGGGCGCGTCCGGGCGGAGGTACCCCGAGACGAAGCCCGCTGGCTGCCCCGCGACGTCGGCCACGATCGACGTACGCGCGAAGTCACGGCACCAGAGCAGGTAGGCGTAGGAGGCGTTGAGGTCGAGCGTCCTCGAGTCGCGGGCGATCCGCCACAGGGCGGCGCCGTCCTGCACGGTGGGCGGACGGAGGTCGACTCGGTCAGGGATCTGCTGGGCGGCGGGCTGGTCTGCTGTCGTCGGAAGCATCCCCGGCAACGTAACGACCTGAGCCAGAAGTGCAACCCTGCTTGGTGACTCAACCCGCGGAAGGACGCCGGAACCCCCCGCTCACCTGCGGCTCTGCAGATGACGTGGACTGGGTCACATCAGTCGGATTTCGCCCTGGCGCGGTGCGCGCCGGGTCGAGGTCAGAGCTCCGACTGCACCCCGGCGAGGAGCTGGCGGGCCATCACGATCCGCTGCACCTGGTTGGTGCCCTCGTAGATCTGGGTGATCTTCGCGTCGCGCATCATCCGCTCGACCGGGTACTCGCGGGTGTAGCCGTAGCCGCCGAGCACCTGTACCGCGTCGACGGTGACCTGCATCGCCGTGTCGGAGGCGAACGCCTTCGCCGCGGCGCCGAAGAAGGTCAGGTCCTTGTCGTTACGCTCCGAGCGGCCGGCAGCGGCGTACGTCAGCTGACGCGCGGCCTCCACCTTCATGCCCATGTCGGCGAGCATGAACTGCAGGCCCTGGAAGTCGGCGATCGGCTTGCCGAACTGCTGACGCTCCTTGGCGTAGCCGAGCGCGTAGTCGAGTGCGCCCTGCGCGATGCCGACCGCCTGCGCGGCGATCGTCACCCGGGTGTGGTCGAGCACGCGCATCGCGGTCGCGAAGCCGGTGCCCTCCTCGCCGATCATCCGGTCGGCGGGGATGCGGACGTTGTCGAAGTAGACCTCGCGCGTCGGGGAGCCCTTGATGCCGAGCTTCTTCTCCGGAGCACCGAAGGAGACGCCCTCGTCGTCCTTCTCCACCACGAACGCCGAGATGCCGCGCGACCGCTTCTCGGGGTCGGTGACGGCGAAGACCGTGTAGTACTTCGAGACCCCGGCGTTGGTGATCCAGCGCTTGACCCCGTTGAGCACCCAGGAGTCGCCGTCACGGACCGCGCGGGTCTTCATCGACGCGGCGTCGGAGCCGGCCTCGGGCTCGGACAGGCAGTAGGAGAACATCGCCTCGCCGGAGGCGACCGGGGTGAGGTACTTGCGCTTGAGCTCCTCCGAACCGGCCAGGATCAGCGGCAGCGTGCCGAGCTTGTTGACGCCGGGGATCAGCGAGGCCGACGCGTCGGCCCGGGCGACCTCCTCGATCACGATGCAGGTGGCGAGCGCGTCGGCCCCTGCCCCGCCGTACTCCTCGGAGATGTGGGGTGCGGCGAAGTCGGCGCCGGCCAGCGCGTCGTAGGCAGCCTGCGGGAACTCCCCGGTCTCGTCGACCTCGGCGGCTGCCGGGGCGACCTTGGCGTCGCAGACCGCCCGAACGGCCTCCCGGATGGCCTGGTGCTCCTCGGACAGGGCGAACATCGGGTACTCAGCGCTCATGGCCCGGATTCTACTTGCGGGTAGACCGGGCGGCGGCGTCGGCAGGAGCTCGATGTGGGAGCAGCGCCACCACCATCGCCCAGAGGCCGACCACAACCAGCAGCACCCCGGCCCGGTTGTGGCCCAGGACGTACGGCTCGAGCCACTCACCGATCCGGTATCCCCAGGCGGGCTCGCCCCGGGTCATCAGGAGGAGCATCCCGAGCTGGCTGCCGAGGTAGAGCGGCAGGCTGAGCCGCCCGGCGGTGACCACCGGCCCGGCGACGGGGCTCGCGACGATCCGGCCGACGGCGTAGGCCACGAGCGACCCACCGCCCCGGGCGTCCCGAAGCCGCCATCCGCTCCACGCGCCCACGGCCACCGCGACCGGTACGACGGCCTCCCGGCCGGAACCCGCCG
>JBMOMG010000153.1:0-16499 GCA_049323155.1 Actinomycetota bacterium
TCTGAGCCCGGCCGGTTCGCCGGCCGCCGCCGGCCGGTCACCGGGCCGGCCGAACGCACAACCCCCTCGCGCGGGTCTCGGGTCCGCACGAGGGGGTTGTGTCGTCAGTGGCGGGTCAGTCCGCCAGGGCCTGCGGCAGCGTGCCCGACCAGGCCTCACGGAGCTCGGTCAGCGGCACCGAGAACTGGTCCTGGATGTCGAGCAGCGCCTCGGGCCCGGTCCCGTCGGTGACCCCGATCCGGGCGTGCGGGAAGCCGCGGGCCGCACACATGTCGGTGAACCGGACCTCCTCGCTGCGCGGCACCGCGACGATCGCCCGGCCCGCGGACTCACTGAACAGCGCCACGAACGGGTCGAGGTCGTCGGGCAGCCACACCCGGGCGCCGATCCCACTGCGGCGGCCGCCGAGGAGGCACGACTCCACGAGCGCCTGGGCCAGTCCGCCGTCGGCGAGGTCGTGCGCGGCGTCGATCAGCCCGTCACGCGAGGCGTTGACCAGGATGTCGGCGAGCTCCTTCTCCGCGGCCAGGTCGACCGCGGGGGGCCGGCCCCCGAGATGCCCGTGCACGACGTGAGCCCACTCGGAGCCGGACAGCTCCTCGCGCGTGGCGCCGAGCAGGTAGATCTGCTGGCCCTCGGCGACGAACCCGGACGGCGTACGGCGGGTGACGTCGTCGATCACGCCGAGCACCGCCACGACCGGGGTGGGCAGGATCGGGGTGTCGCCGGTCTGGTTGTAGAGACTGACGTTGCCGCCGGTCACCGGGACGGCGAGGTCGCGGCAGCCGTCGGCCAGGCCGCGGGTGGCCTCGGCGAACTGCCACATCACGTCGGGGTCCTCGGGCGAGCCGAAGTTCAGGCAGTCGCTGACCGCGAGCGGGCGGGCACCGGTGGCCGCGACGTTGCGGTAGGCCTCGGCCAGGTTGAGCTGCGCACCGACGTACGGGTCGAGCTTGGCGAACCGCCCGTTGCCGTCGGTCGACACGGCGACGCCGAGGTTGGACTCCTCGTCGATGCGCACCATGCCGCTGTCCTCGGGCTGGGCGAGCACGGTGTTGCCCTGGACGTAGCGGTCGTACTGGTCGGTGATCCAGGACTTGTCGCACAGGTTCGGGCTGGCGACCATCCGCAGCAGCGTCTCGCGCAGCTCCGCCGGGGTTCCGGGCCGCGGGAGCCGCTCGGCGGCGTCGGCCTGGAGGTCGTCCTGCCACGACGGCCGCGCGTAGGGCCGGTTGTAGACCGGTCCCTCGTCGGCCACCGTCTTCGGGGGTACGTCGACCACGGTCTCGCCGTGCCAGTCGACGACGAGCCGCCCGGTGTCGGTGACCTCGCCGATCACCGTGGCCTCGACGCCCCACTTCGCACAGATCTCCATGAACCGGTCGACCTTGCCCGGCTCGACGACTGCCTGCATGCGCTCCTGGGACTCGCTCATCAGGATCTCCTCCGGCGAGAGCGTGGAGTCGCGCAGCGGCACCCGGTCGAGGTGCACGTGCATGCCGCCGGTGCCGGCCGAGGCCATCTCCGAGGTCGAGCACGACAGGCCGGCGCCGCCGAGGTCCTGGATGCCGACGACGAGGTCCTCGGCGAACAGCTCGAGCGAGCACTCGATCAGGAGCTTCTCCATGAACGGGTCGCCGACCTGGACGCTGGGTCGCTTGGCGGGACCCCCCTTCCCGTCAGCACCGGCGTCGAAGGTCTCCGAGGCGAGCACCGAGACACCGCCGATCCCGTCGCCACCGGTGCGGGCGCCGTACAGGATCACCTTGTTGCCCACCCCGCTGGCCGCGGAGACCTGGAGCTCGTCGTGACGCATCACGCCGACGCACAGCGCGTTGACCAGCGGGTTGCCGAGGTAGGACTCGTCGAACACCGCCTCGCCGCCGATGTTGGGCAGGCCCAGGCAGTTGCCGTAGCCGCCGACGCCGGCGACGATCCCGGGCAGCACGCGATGGGTGTCGTCGGCGTCGAGCGGGCCGAAGCGCAGCGGGTCCATCACCGCGACCGGCCGCGCGCCCATGGCGAGGATGTCGCGGACGATGCCGCCGACGCCGGTCGCCGCGCCCTGGTAGGGCTCGACGTAGGACGGGTGGTTGTGGGACTCGACCTTGAACGTCACGGCGTAGCCGTCACCCACGTCGACCACGCCGGCGTTCTCGCCGATGCCGACCATCAGCTTCTCGCGCATCTCGTCGGTGACCTTCTCGCCGAACTGGCGCAGGTGCACCTTGCTCGACTTGTAGGAGCAGTGCTCGCTCCACATCACCGAGTACATCGCCAGCTCCGAGGAGCTGGGGCGGCGGCCGAGGATCTCGCGGATCCGGTCGTACTCGTCGGCCTTGAGACCGAGGTCGGCCCAGGGCTGCTCGCGGTCGGGATCCTTGGCTGCGACCTCGACGGTGTCGAGCCGGGATGCGTGCGTCGGCTGGGAGGGCTGCTCTGGACGCTGTTCAGTCACCGATGTTGACTTTCGGATCGGTCGATCAGGGGATGTGGCCGGTGCCCAATCTACCGCCCGTGACGCCGCGCTCCTGAGCCAGCCCGGTTTCCCGGAACAAGCTCTGTCGCGGTCTCGTCGCCCCGTGGCAAGGTAGGACGACCGCCCTCGCTCCCGGACTCACGACGGAGGTCACCGTGGACCGACGCACGCTCCTCAAGGCCGGTCTGGCCACCACCGCAGGCGGGCTGCTCGTGCCCGCCGCAGACGGGCTCGTCGAGGGAGCCGAGGCAGCACCCCGGGTGCAGCGCACCCTGGCCAAGAACCTGGCGGTCCCGTGGGGGATCGCCTTCCTGCCCAACGGCGACGCTCTCGTCGGCGAGCGCGACACGGGCGCGGTGTTCCGGGTGTCCCGGCGCGGGGGCCGCCGGCGGGTGGGCACGATCCCGATCGGCGCCATGCACGCCGCCGGCGGCGAGGGCGGCGTGCTCGGGCTGGCGCTGTCGCCGCGGTTCCGTCGCGACCGCTGGGTGTACGCCTACGTCTCGACGTCGTCGGACAACCGGATCGTGCGGATGCGCTACCGCGACGGTCGGCTCGGTCCGCGCCGGGTCGTGCTCGCCGGGATCCCGATGGCCGGCCACCACAACGGCGGGCGGCTCGCCTTCCACGGCGGGCTGCTCTACGCCAGCACCGGCGACGCCGGCAACAGCTCGCTGTCGCAGGACCGCGGCTCGCTGGCCGGCAAGATCCTGCGGATGACCCCCGACGGCCGGGTGCCGCAGGGCAACCCGTTCGGCAACTACACCTGGTCATGGGGGCACCGCAACGTCGAGGGCATCGCCTGGGACTCCCGCGGGCGGCTGTGGGCCAGCGAGTTCGGCCAGGACACCTGGGACGAGCTCAACCGGATCGTCCGGGGCGGCAACTACGGCTGGCCGCGCAGCGAGGGCGGCGACGGCCGGGGCGGCAACCGCGACCCGTTCGCACGTTGGTCACCGGCGGACTGCTCACCGAGCGGGGTCGCGGTCGCCGGCGACTGGGCGTTCCTCGGCGCGCTGCGCGGGCAGGCGTTGTGGGCGGTGAAGGTCACCGGCCCGGGCCGCGGCCGCCGGCGCCGGTTCTTCCACGAGCGGTTCGGCCGGATCCGCACCGCGCAGAAGGCCCCCGACGGGTCGCTGTGGATCACCACCAGCAACCACGACGGGCGATCCGACAGCCCGCACCGCAACGACGACCGGGTGATCCGGCTGCGCCTGTGACCGTCCCGGCCTCCGGGCTGGCAGGATCGGCGAGGTGAGGCCGGTCATCGACGCACGTCGCGTGGTGGGACTCGACGTCGCCCGGGCCCTCGCGCTGGTCGGGATGATGGCCACGCACATCCTGCTCGCTCTCGACGGCGCGGAGCTGTCGCTCTCCCACCAGATCGCGAGCGGCCGCGCGTCGGCGCTGTTCGCGGTGCTCGCCGGCGTCAGCATCGCGCTGATGTCGGGGCGGACCACGCCGCAGCGCGGACGCGAGCGCACGGCCACCGCCGCGGGACTCGCGGTGCGCGCGCTGATCATCGCCGGGATCGGCCTGCTGCTCGCCGAGGCCGACTCCGGGATCGCGGTGATCCTCACCTACTACGGCGTGCTCTTCGTGCTGGCGATCCCGTTCCTGGGTCTGGGGGCTCGTGCCCTGGCGGTGCTCAGCGCGATGTGGCTCGTCGTCGCGCCGGTGGTGTCCCACCTGGTGCGACCGGAGCTGCCCGCTCCGTCGTACCGCAGCCCGTCGCTCGACAGCCTGACCGAGCCGTGGCAGCTGCTCACCGAGCTGACCTTCACCGGGTACTACCCCGCGGTGCCGTGGGTCGCCTACCTGCTCGCCGGGATGGCGGTGGGCCGGCTGTCACTCGCGTCGGGCCGTACGGCGGCCAGGCTGGCCGTGCTGGGCGTCGGGGCAGCGGCGGTGTCGTGGCTGGTCTCGGAGGCGCTCGTCTCGGTGCCCGGGGTCCGCCGCACCCTCGGCGAGACCTTCGTCGGCCCGGTCACGGGGAACAGCCTGTCGCTGACCCTGGACCGCGGGCTCTACGGCACCACGCCGACCGGCAGCTGGTGGTGGCTGGCCGTACACGCGCCGCACTCCGCGACGCCGTTCGACCTGGCGCACACCATCGGCACCTCGCTGCTGGTGATCGGCTTCTGCCTCGCGGTCGGCCGGCTGGCGCCGCGGACGCTTGCGGTGCTGTTCGGCGCCGGCGCGATGACGCTGACGCTGTACTCCGCGCACGTGGTCTCGCGCCACCCCGGCTGGTGGGACGGCGACGACAGGGGGACGTTCCTCGCCCAGGTCGGGCTGGTGCTGCTCGTGGGCGCGGCGTTCCGCGCGGCCGGCAGCCGGGGGCCGCTAGAGACCGTCGTGGCCGCGGCGCAGAACGGGGTCAGGCGCGCAGTAGCTGCGAGACCGCGGAGGTGAAGAACGCGAGCCCGTCGGTGCCCGGGCCGCACAGGTCCTCGACCGCGTGCTCGGGGTGCGGCATGAGGCCGACGACGTTGCCCGCCTCGTTGGCGATCCCGGCGATGTCGCGCAGCGAGCCGTTGGGGTTCTTGCCCAGGTAACGCGCCACGACGCGACCCTCGCCCTCGAGCCGGTCGAGCGTGTCCTCGTCGGCGACGTACTTGCCCTCGCCGTTCTTGAGCACGACGGTGATCTCCGCGCCCTCGTCGTAGTCCGAGGTCCACGGGGTGCTGGTGTTCTCGATCCGGATCCGCTGGTCGAGGCAGACGAACTTCCGCGCGTCGTTGCGCAGCAGCGCGCCGGGCAGCAGGTGGGACTCGCAGAGGATCTGGAAGCCGTTGCAGATGCCCAGCACGGGCATCCCCTTGCCGGCTGCCTCGATCACCTCGGTCATGATCGGGGAGAACCGGGAGATCGCGCCGCAGCGCAGGTAGTCACCGTAGGAGAACCCACCGGGCAGGACCACCGCGTCGACCCCGCGCAGGTCGTGCTCGTCGTGCCAGAGCTTGACCGCCTCGCCGCCGGCGAAGCCGACCGCGCGCTGCGCGTCGACGTCGTCGAGCGAGCCGGGGAAGGTGACGACGCCGATCTTCACTGCTGCTCCTCGACGTGCACCGCGTAGTCCTCGATCACCGGGTTGGACAGCAGCTTCTCGGCGATGTCGTGGATCTGCGCCAGCCGCTCGTCGGTGAGCTCGTCGACCTCGAGCTCGAACCGCTTGCCCTGCCGAACGTCGCTGACCCCGGTGACCCCGAGCCGAGGGAGAGCGCCGTGCACGGCCTTGCCCTGCGGGTCGAGGATCTCGGGCTTGAGCATGACGTCGACGACGACTCGTGCCACTGGGGTGCTCCTAGGAGGAGAGAGAGAACCGGCGGGCCTCAGTCTAGTCGGGGGTTCGCCGGCCTCCCGACGCGGTCCGGGCCGGGCCCGCGCTGACATGCAACGTTCTGCACCATTCCAGAGCAGGAAGTGGTGCGTTTCGTTGCAAGTGCGAGCCGCCCCCACGCGCCGCACCCGTCGACCACCTCCGGCGGGGAGCGGTACGGCGGTCACGCGACCGCCGTACCACCGTGCCGGAGCCAGCTAGGACAGCTCGCGCTTGAGGATCTTGCCCGTCGAGGTCATCGGGAGGGACGGCGCGAACTCGATGTGGCGGGGGTACTTGTAGTTGGCCATCTGCTCCTTGCACCAGTCGCGGAGCTCGTCCTCGGTGATCGTGGCGCCCTCGTTGAGGATCACGAACGCCTTGATCTCCTCGCCGTGGCTCTCGTCCGGGACCCCGACGACCGCGGCGAGCGAGACCGCCTCGTGGGTCATCAGGACCTCCTCGATCTCGCGGGGGTACACGTTGTAGCCGCCCCGGATGATCATGTCCTTGGCCCGGTCGACGATGTAGTAGAAGCCGTCCTCGTCGCGGCGGGCGAGGTCGCCGGTCTTGAACCAGCCGTTGTTCATCACCTCGGCGGTGGCCTCGGCGCGCTTGTAGTAGCCCTTCATGATGTTGTGCCCGCGGATCGCGATCTCGCCGACCTGGTCGGCTCCCTCGACGGTGTTCCACTCGGCGTCGACGAGCTTGACCTCCACGCCCCAGATCGGGACACCGATCGAGCCGGGCCGCGGGTCGCGCTCGGGGTCGGAGAAGGTGGCGACCGGCGAGGTCTCCGAGAGGCCGTAGCCCTCGAGGATCTGCACGCCGAACTTCTCCTTGACCTGGTTGAGGATCTCCACCGGCAGGGCGGAGCCGCCGGACACGGCGAGCCGGAGGTTGTCGGCGATCTTCTTCACGTCGACCGACTCGTCGAGCGCGCCGAGCAGGCCCCACCACATGGTGGGCACGCCCGCGAAGACGGTGATGTTCTCCTTCTGCATCAGGCCGATCGCCTGCTGGGCGTCGAAGCGCGGCAGCAGCACCAGGGTCGCGCCGACGGAGAAGCCGGCGTTCATGTTCACGGTCTGCCCGAAGGAGTGGAACAGCGGCAGCGTGAGCAGGTGGACGTCGTGGTCCTCGGGGCGGGTGCCGAAGAGCCGGTTGCTGGTCAGCGCGTTGAGCACCATATTGGAGTGCGAGAGCTCAGCGCCCTTGGGCTGGCCGGTGGTGCCGGAGGTGTAGAGGATCACCGCGGTGTCGGTCGCCTCGGTGACGACGGAGTCGAACGTGCCTGGCTGCTGGCCGGCGACCTGCATCAGGCTCTCGGTGCCCTCGATCGGCGAGTCGCCCATCAGGTCCGCGGTGATCATGAAGAAGCTCTCGCAGCGCTCGGCCTGCTGGTAGCCGGCGTGGCCCATCTGCCCCATCGGCAGGTCGGGGGTGCCCTCGAAGCAGAAGTACGCCTTCGCGTCGGAGTCCTCGAGGTGGTAGGCGATCTCGCGGGCCTTCAGGAGCACGTTGAGCGGGACGACCACGGCACCGGCCTTGAGGATGCCGTAGTAGACGACCGGGAAGTGCGGGAGGTTCGGGCAGGAGATCGCGACCTTGTCGCCGGGCTTGATGCCGCGCGAGACGAGCAGGTTCGCGACCTGGTTGGCCAGCGTGTTGACCGTCTCGTAGTTCAGGCGCAGGTCCCCGAGCACCAGCGCGTCACGGGTGGGGTACTTGCGTGCACTGTCCTCGAGGAAGACGGAGAGGTTGAGCACGGGGTGGACTCCTTCGGTGTGGGACGAGCTGACGTCGGCGGCCCGGCGTCAGGTGCTGGACGGGCTGGTGAACTGCTGGCCGGTGAGGCGTTCGTAGGCCTCGATGTACCTGGAGCGGGTGCGCTCGACCACCTCGGCCGGCAACGCCGGCGGCTTCTCGCCGGAGTCCCGGTCCCAGCCGCTCTCGGGCGAGGTGAGCCAGTTGCGCACGATCTGCTTGTCGTACGACGGCTGGGTGCGGCCCGGCGTCCACTCGTCGGCGGGCCAGAACCGTGACGAGTCGGGGGTGAGCACCTCGTCGGCGAGCACCGCGGTGCCGTCGGGCCGAGCTCCGAACTCGAGCTTGGTGTCGGCGAGGATGATCCCGCGCTCCCGGGCGATCGTCTCGGCGCGCGCGTAGACGGCCAGGGTCAGGTCGCGCAGCTCGGCCGCGCGCTCCTCGCCGATGACACCGGCCACGGCGTCGTACGACACGTTCTCGTCGTGGTCCCCGAGCGCCGCCTTGGTGGCCGGGGTGAAGATCGCCTCGGGCAGCCGGCTGCCGTCGACCAGCCCGTCGGGCAGCGCGATGCCGCACACCTCCCCGGTGGCGCGGTAGTCCGCAAGCCCCGAGCCGGTGAGGTAGCCCCGCGCCACGCACTCGACGGGGAACATCGCGAGCTCCTCGCACACGACCGCCCTGCCCCGGACGGATTCGGGTACGTCGGTCGACACGATGTGGTTGGGCACGAGGTCGGCGAGCTGCTCGAACCACCACAGCGACATCTGCGTGAGGATCGCGCCCTTGTCAGGGATCGGGGTGTCGAGCACGAAGTCGTAGGCGGAGATCCGGTCGCTGGCGACCATCAGCAGCCGACCGTCCTCCAGGCGGTACAGGTCGCGCACCTTGCCGGAGTGGAGGTGGGTCGCACCGGGGATCTGCGGTGCCTCCGGGATGCCGAGGTCGGACGCGCTGGGGCCGCTCATGGCCTGATCCTACTGACGGGTCTGCGGCCCCGGCCGGGGCATGGCAACCTGGGCGCATGCCCGAGTCAGCCGAAGAGGTCTACGCCCGCGTCGTCGCCGCCGTCGGTGAGGACGGCCGCCTGCCCATGCCCCCGGTGCACGAGTGGGAGATCTTCCCGTGGGAGGGCGACATGCAGGTCAAGGTCGTCCGCCCGCCGCTGGAGGCCGAGGAACCGCGCTGGGGCGAGGGCGACAAACCTTGCTCGTGCGAGAACGGCGAGCCCGAGAACGCGATCTGGCAGAACGAGCGCTGGGTGGTCACCGCGCCCGACAAGCCCGGCGGGCTGCCGCTGATGCTGTTCCTGCAGCCCCGCGAGCACCTGGACTTCTCCGACATGGACGACGACCTCGCCGCGGAGTTCGGCCGGGTCACGAACTGGCTGCACCGGATCATGGCGGGGCTGCCGAACATCGGGCGGGTGCACGTGTGCAAGTGGGGCGACGGTGGTTCGCACATGCACGTGTGGTTCATCGCGCGCACCGCTCGGATGCCCGGCATCCTCGGCTCGATGGCGGTGGAGTGGAACGAGATCCTGCCCCCGGTGCCGGAGGACGTCTGGCGCAGCGACGTGCACGAGGTGGCCCGGAAGCTGGCCACGCACGACGGCAGGGCGCTGGTCTGACCGGCGCCCGCGCGGGCTAGAGGATCGCGCCCGGCGAGTAGGCGGCCGCCCGCGGGTGCCGTCCGGTGACCTCCGCCACCCGGCGTACGACGGCCTGCACCTGCGCGACCGCAGCACCGGTGAACGTGATCGGCTCGGCCACCAGCGACTCGAGCTGCTCCTTGCTCAGGCCGAGCCGCTCGTCGGCGGCGAGCCGCGCGAACACGTCGTTCTCGGTGCGCCCCTGCCGCATCTCCAGCGCGACCCCGACGGCTGCCTCCTTGATCGCCTCGTGTGCGGTCTCGCGGCCGACGCCGTTGCGCACCGCGGCCATCAGCACCTTGGTGGTGGCGAGGAACGGCAGGTAGCGGTCGAGCTCGCGCTGGACGACGGCCGGGAACGCACCGAACTCGTCGAGCACGGTGAGGAAGGTCTGGAACAGCCCGTCGGCGGCGAAGAACGCGTCGGGCAGCGCGACCCGGCGCACGACGGAGCAGGACACGTCGCCCTCGTTCCACTGGTCCCCGGCGAGCTCGCCGACCATGGAGAGGTAGCCGCGGAGCACGACCGCGAGCCCGTTCACCCGCTCGCACGAGCGCGTGTTCATCTTGTGCGGCATCGCCGAGGAGCCGACCTGGCCCTCCTTGAACCCCTCGGTGACCAGCTCGATCCCGGCCATGAGCCGGATCGTCGTGGCGAGGTTCGACGGCCCGGCGACGACCTGGACGAGCGCGGACACGACGTCGAAGTCCAGCGAGCGCGGGTAGACCTGCCCGACGCTGGTGAGCACGTTGTCGAAGCCGAGGTGCGCGGCGACCCGCTCCTCGAGGGTGGCCAGCAGTGCGTCGTCACCGCCGAGCAGGTCGAGCATGTCCTGGGCGGTGCCGACCGGGCCCTTGATCCCGCGAAGCGGGTAGCGGGCGATCAGCTCCTCGAGCCGGTCCAGCGCGACCAGCATCTCGTCGGCCACGGTCGCGAACCGCTTGCCCAGGGTGGTCGCCTGCGCGGCGACGTTGTGGGAGCGCCCCGCCATCACGAGGGTCGCGTGCTCGGAGGCCAGCCGGGCCAGCCGTGCCAGCGCCGCGACGACCCGGTCGCGGACCAGCTCGAGCGAGGCCTTGATCTGGAGCTGCTCGACGTTCTCGGTCAGGTCACGCGAGGTCATCCCCTTGTGGATGTGCTCGTGACCGGCGAGCGCGCAGAACTCCTCGATCCGCGCCTTCACGTCGTGGCGGGTGACCCGCTCGCGCGCCGCGATCGAGTCGAGGTCGACCCGGTCGACCACGGCCTTGTAGGCCTCGATCACTCCCTCGGGCACCTCGATCCCGAGGTCCTTCTGGGCCTTCAGCACGGCGATCCACAGCTGCCGCTCGAGGACGATCTTGTGCTCGGGGGACCACAGCTGCGCGAGGTCGGCTCCGGCGTACCTGGTGGCGAGGACGTTGGGGATGCTCACGCCGTCGATTCTCGCATCGTGCCGCGGGGCGCGCGCCGGGGGCGCCCCTGTCGGACCTCCGAGACCTGGGCCGTTCAGCCGGGCGTCTGGTGTGACTCGTGCCGGGTGCCCTCGGGGTCGTCGGTGCGCTCGTCGGACTCCTCGAGGATCGCCCGGGCCTGTTCCTCGGGAGCGTCGCTGCCGGCGGCCTGCTCCTCGGGCAGCAGCTCGGCCCGTCGCTCGACCCGCTCTTCGTCCGCTGACTCGCTCATGACCTCATTGTTACCCCCTCCGACCAGGGTCACTCCCGCGGCGGTCCCGGGCGGCTGCACCCCTGACCGACACGCGCCCGGAGAGCAGCCTGCTCACAAACTGCCTCGCCAGGGGCTGCGTCGGGGCAGATACTCGACGACATGGCAGGCACGACGCCACGCGCGGTGATCCTCGTCGAGGGTCCCAGCGACCGTGCCGCCGTGGAGACACTGGCCCGGCGGATCGGCCGGGACCTCGACGCCGAGGGGGTCGCGGTCGTTCCGATGGGCGGTGCGACGAGCGTGCGACGCTTCCTCGGCACCTTCGGCCCCGACGGGCTCGACGTGACGGTGGCCGGTCTGTGCGATGCGGCCGAGGCGGCGTACCTCGCGGGCGCTCTCGAGCGGACCGGCTACCGCGCCACGGTGACCGTGGCCGACCTTCCGGCGCTGGGCTTCCAGGTCTGCCGGGCCGACCTGGAGGACGAGCTGATCCGTGCCGCCGGTCTCGCCACGGCGGAGGAGGTGCTGGACGGCGAGGGCGAGCTCGCTTCCTTCCGCCGCATGCAGCGCCAGCCCGCTCAGCGCGGCCGGCGGGCCGAGGACCAGCTGCGACGCTTCATCGCCTGCGGCTCCG
Organism: Actinomycetota bacterium; assembly: GCA_049323155.1. Lineage (GTDB taxonomy): Bacteria > Actinomycetota > Actinomycetes > Propionibacteriales > Nocardioidaceae > Nocardioides_C. The sequence goes on from JBMOMG010000153.1 coordinate 11,501, forward strand.
GTCGCAAGCCGCGGTACGCCCGCCTGCTCGCCGAGGCGCTCGAGCTGTCGCAGACACCTCCGCCGCTGGCGGCCGTGCTCGCTGCCGTCTGAGGCTCGATCCCCGGAGGGCCCCTTCGACGTGCACTCGCCGCGCGCGGCTGCGGCGTCACGGCGCAGGTGACGCGGCTGACCTCGGCAAGTGCACGTCCGTTCGGCCCCGCTGCCCGGCTCGCTCAGATGCCGGCGGCGATGTCGGTGCGGTGGTGGCTGCCGTCGATCCGGATCTTCCCGACCGCCTCGTAGGCGCGAGCACGGGCGTCGGCCACGCTGGATCCGACCGCGGTCACCGCGAGCACCCGCCCGCCGGCCGTGACCAGCGTGCCGTCCTCACCTCGCGCGGTGCCGGCGTGGATCACGTCGACCCCTTCCACCCGCTCGGCGTCCATCAGGCCGTGGATCACGTCCCCGGTGCGCGGCGTCGCCGGGTAGTCCTTGGAGGCCACGACCACGGCGACCGCGGCGCCGGTCTTCCAGCGCGGAGCGGCGACCTCGTCGAGCCGCCCCTGCGCCGCGGCGCGGAGGAGCACCCCGAGCGGCGAGTCCAGCAGCGCCATCAGCGGCTGGGTCTCCGGGTCCCCGAACCGGGCGTTGAACTCGATCACCCGCACGCCCCGCCCGGTCAGCGCCAGGCCGGCGTAGAGCAGCCCGCTGAACGGCGTGCCCCGTCGGGCCATCTCGTCGACCGTGGGCTGCAGCACCCGCTCGGTGACCTCGGCGACCAGGCCGTCCGGTGCCCACGGCAGCGGCGTGTAGGCGCCCATCCCGCCGGTGTTGGGGCCGGTGTCCCCGTCGCCGGCGCGCTTGAAGTCCTGCGCCGGCTGGAGGGGTACGACGGTCCGCCCGTCCGTGATCGCGAACAGCGACACCTCGGGGCCGTCGAGGAACTCCTCGACGACGACCCGCTCGCAGGCAGCGGCATGGGCCAGCGCCTCGTCGCGGGAGTCGGTGACCACCACGCCCTTGCCGGCGGCGAGGCCGTCGTCCTTGACCACGTAGGGGGCGCCGAACGCGTCCAACGCCGCCTCGACCTCGGCCGGTGTGGTGCACACGTGCGCCAGCGCGGTCGGCACCTCGGCGGCTGCCATGACCTCCTTGGCGAACGCCTTGGAGCCCTCGAGCCGCGCCGCTTCCGCGGTCGGCCCGAAGCAGTCGATGCCCCGCTCCCGCACCGCGTCGGCGACGCCCGCGACGAGCGGCGCCTCCGGACCGACCACCACGAGGTCGATGCCGAGCCGCTCGGCGAGGTCGGCGACCGCCGTACCGTCGGTGGGCTTGACCTCGTGCAGCTCCGCCACCGCCGCGATCCCGGGGTTGCCGGGGGCGGCGTGCACCTCGGTCACGTCCGGGTCGCGCGACAGCGCGAGCGCGAGTGCGTGCTCGCGGCCGCCGGAGCCGATCACCAGGACCTTCATGCGGCGGCTCCTCAGCTCTCGCGCAGGATGATGGTCTGCTCGCGGCCGGGACCGACCCCGATCGCCCAGAACGGCGCGCCGGACATCTCCTCGAGCGCCTTGACGTAGACCTGGGCGTTCTTGGGCAGCTCCTCGAAGGTGCGGCAGTGCGAGATGTCCTCGTTCCAGCCCTCGAAGAACTCGTAGATCGGCTTGGCGTGGAAGAACTCCGACTGGGTCATCGGCATCTCGTCGTGGCGCACGCCGTCGATCTCGTAGCCGACGCAGACCGGGATCCGCTCCCAGGCGCCGAGGATGTCGAGCTTGGTCAGGACGAACTCGGTGAGTCCGTTGACGCGGGCGGCGTAGCGGGCGATGACGGCGTCGTACCAGCCGCAGCGGCGGTTGCGCCCGGTGGTCACGCCGAACTCGCCGCCGATCTGGCGCAGCCGCTCGCCGTCCTCGTCGAGCAGCTCGGTCGGGAACGGCCCGGAGCCGACCCGCGTGGTGTACGCCTTGATCACGCCGATCACCCGGTCGATGCGGGTGGGGCCGATGCCGGCGCCCGAGCACACCCCGCCGGAGCCGGCGTTGCTGGAGGTGACGAACGGGTAGGTGCCGTGGTCGACGTCGAGCAGGGTGCCCTGCGCGCCCTCGAACAGCACCGTCTTGCCACCGTCGAGCGCGTCGTTGATGACCCGGGAGGTGTCGGCGACCATCGGCTTGAGCCGCTCGGCGTACGCGGCGATCTCCTCGAGGATCTGCTCGGCCTCGATCGCCCGCCGGTTGTAGACCTTCACGAGCAGGTGGTTCTTCTGCTCCAGCGAGGCCTCGATCTTCTGCCGCAGGATCTTCTCGTCGAAGACGTCGGCGGCCCGGATGCCCATCCGGTTGATCTTGTCGGCGTAGGCCGGACCGATGCCGCGGCCCGTCGTACCGATCTGGTTCTTGCCCAGGAAGCGCTCGGTGACCTTGTCCAAGGTGGTGTGGTACGACGTGATCAGGTGCGCGTTGCTCGACACCACCAGCCGCGAGGTGTCCACACCGCGGGCGTTGAGCGCGTCGATCTCGTCGAGGAGCACCGCGACGTCGACGACCACGCCGTTGCCGAGCACCGGGGTGACCCCGGGGGTGAGGATGCCGGACGGGAGCAGGTGGAGCGCGAACTTCTCGCCGTCGATGACGATGGTGTGCCCGGCGTTGTTTCCGCCTTGATAGCGGACGCAATAATCGATGGACGAGCCGAGCCGGTCGGTCGCCTTGCCTTTCCCCTCGTCACCCCACTGGGCTCCGACTAGGACAATCGCGGGCATGGAGCTACCCCTCTCGGCGGCCTCTGGCGGGACGGTCCGGACCGTGGCTGCGGATGACCTCGGGCCCTTGCGCCGGAGGCTTCGCGGCCTGGCAACGAAGAAGCCCCGGCTGTGCAACAGCACCGGGGCTCTTGCGGCCAAACGATAACAGAGCGTCCGAGGGCCGATGTAGTGTCCACGTGGTGGACCCCCTCCTGCTGATCACCAACGCCGACGCCGGCACGACCGACGCCGAGAACATCGAGAAGGCGCTCACCGTCCTCCGTGGCGCGGGGGACGTCGAGGTCTGCGCCACCTCCAACCCCGGCGAGCTCGACGGGGTCCTGCACCGGCGCGGCAGCCGGCGCGTGGTCGTCGTCGGCGGTGACGGCAGCCTGCACGCGGTGATCGCGGCGCTGCACCGTCGGCAGGAGCTCGCCGACACCGTGGTCGGCCTGATCCCGCTCGGGACCGGCAACGACTTCGCCCGCGGCTCGGGGATCCCGCTCGACCCCGAGGAGGCCGCGCGGCTCGTGGTCAAGGGCGACGTACGCCCGGTGGACCTCATCGTCGACTGCGCCGGCAGTGTCGTGGTCAACAACGTGCACCTCGGCGCGGGCGCGCAGGCCAGCCGCAAGGCCCACAAGTGGAAGCAGCGGCTGGGTCGCGTCGGCTACCCGATCGGGGCGCTGCTCGCCGCGGTCAACCCGCCCTTCGTCCGGCTGCGGATCGAGGTCGACGGCGAGGAGGTCGCCGACGTCGCCCATCCGGTCCTGATGGTCGCCGTCGGCAACGGCCCCACGGTCGGCGGCGGTGCGGAGATCACGCCGGAGGCCAACCCGGAGGACGGGAAGATGGACGTGATGATCTCCTTCGCGATCGGCCCGCTCGCCCGGATCGGCTACGCGTTGCGCTTCCGCAAGGGTGAGCACCACGAGCGCGGTGACGTGAAGTACCTCCGCGGCTCCACCGTCTCGGTGACCGGTCAGGACTTCTACTGCAGCGCCGACGGCGAGGTCTACGGCCCGGAGCGGCACCGGACCTGGCACGTCGAGCGCGGGGCCTACCGGATGGTGCTGCCCGGCTGACCTGCCGGGCCTCACTGTCGCAGGTCAGACCCACCCTCGACGTACGGCCTCCACCCCGGCCTGGAACCGAGACTCCACGCCGAGCTCGGCCATCAGCTCTGCGACCCTGCGGCGCACGGTGCGCAGGCTGATCCCGAGCGCGCGCGCGATCTGCTCGTCGCGCGCTCCCCGAGTCAGCTGCTGCAGCAGCAGCTGCCGGTCCCCGGTGTGGTCGGAGACCGAGCCGCCGAGCCCCGGAACGCTCATCGCGTGCTCCCAGTGGCTCTCGAAGAGGTCGGCGAGCGCGGCCACGAGCGACTGCTCGCGGATCACGAGCCGCCGGCCGGTGTCCCCGCCCCAGCGGTCCGGGACCAGCGCCGCCTCCCTGCCGAGCACGACCATCCGGCTGGGCACGACGGCCACGACGCGGATCAGCTCGCCGGCCCCGGCGCGAGTGCGGAGCACGTCCGGTGCCTCTTCGAGCACGCGCGCGGGGTAGAGGGCCCGGGAGGTCCGTCCGGCCTCGACCAGGTCCCGCACCAACGCGTCGCCCTCACGACCGACGGGCAGCCGCCACTGGTCGGGACGGAACCAGAGCACGTCACCGGCCGACTCGGTCACGAGCTCACGGAGCAGTCCGGCCACGTCGTCCCGCAGGACCGCCTGCACGCCGACGTGGGAGGCAGCGGCGCCGTCGGCACCCAGCGAGGTCAGGTGCTCGGCGGCCAGGCTCGGCACCAGGTTGCGCAGCGCGTCGACCTGCTCGGCGTCCCGGGCCAGTCGGCGGGTCTGCTGCTCGAGCACCCGCCCGAGCGCCTCGACGGGGGGTTCGGCGGTGACCGTGTCGGCGCTCAGCCGGACCAGACCGGCGTCGGCGAGCCTGGTCACGACCTCGTCGAGCTCGGCCAGGGAGAGCCCGGTGATCTCGGTGAGCCGCTGCCGGCTCGCGCCGGAGGAGCGCAGGATGCGCCGGTACAGCAGCTCCTCACCCGGGCGCAGGCCGGCCATCGTCAGCGGCGAGACGGGCTGCGACTTCTGCGGCACGGTTGCAGGATAGTGCCAGTGGCATGAAGCGGTCACGCGAAAGGGCGTCCGGGCTGCGATGCTCTCCTTCAGAGACGGCCGAGGCTTCGGGGGACGAGAGCCTCGGCCCCTCTCTCCCAAGTCGGAGCGCCGGAATCGCAGCAGGGGACGATTCCGGCGCTCCG
>JBMOMG010000154.1:0-16445 GCA_049323155.1 Actinomycetota bacterium
GTCCTGGATCTCGACCTCGCCCTCCTCGGCCCCGGTCCACCGCACGGTCAGCTCACCGAGCGGCGACACCTGGTCGAAGGAGACCGCGCCCTCGCGGAACAGCTCCAGCAGCGACAGGAACCGCGCCACCGTGGTGAGCGTGTCGGGAGAGTCGGCGGCGAGCGCCCGGAACGTCATCGTCTTCTGCCGACGGAGCCGGTCGACCATGATCGCACCCTGCTCCTTGACGCTGACCGTCGGGGCGTGGATGTGCGCCAGCGAGAACTCGTACACGGGCTTGGGGGCGAGTGCCTTCGCCGCCAGCGCCGCGAACTGCTCCAGGCCGATCCCGATCAGCACCTCGGGCAGCAGCCCGGCGAACCGCTCCTCGAGCCCGACCGCCCGCGGGAAGCGCCGCGACTCGCCAGCGATCCGCTTCTCCAGAACCGCCGCGACCTGCTTGTAGGCGCGGTACTGCAGCAGCCGGGCGAACAGCAGGTCCCGTGCCTCGAGCAGGGCGAGGTCCTCCTCGTCCTCCACGTCGCCCTGGGGCAGCAGCCGGGCCGCCTTGAGGTCGAGCAGGGTGGAGGCGACGAGCAGGAACGAGGTGGTCTGCTCGAGGTCCCACACCTCGCCCGCGGCCTTGATGTGCGCGATGAACTCGTCGGTGACCTTCGACAGCGCGACCTCGGTGATGTCGAGCTTGTGCTTGGCGATCAGGCTCAGCAGCAGGTCGAAGGGGCCCTCGAAGTTGTCGAGGCGTACGGCGAAGCCCGACTGAGCCTCCGGCGGCGCCTCCGCGGACTGCTCGACGGGCGCTGCATCGGCGAGGGCGGCCTCGTCGGTCATGCCTGCTTCAGTCGCTGCACGATGACGCTGTCCTCGCCCCGGGCGTCGAGGTCGGCCAGCGCCCAGGCGACCACTTCGCGGACCAGCCGGCCGCGGTCCACCGCGAGGTTGTGGTCGCGACGCAGCAACAGCCGGGCGTGCTCGAGGTCGAGCAGCTCCTCGGCGGTGACGTAGACGGTCATCTTCTCGTCGTGGCGCACGCGGCCACTGGGCCGGCGGCCACGACGGCCGCGGTCGGCGTCACCGTCGGAGCCGCCGCGCTGATCGGTGGCGGGCTGTCCCGGTGCCGCGGACTCAGCGGGCTCGGGTGACGCGGTGGGGCGGAAGAGGTCGTCGGCCTTGGGCAGGCTTACTCGTCGGGACAACGGGCCAGCACCTCACGGGCGAGCTGTCGGTAGGCCTGCGCTCCGGCCGAGCTCCCGGCATAGGACGTGATCGGCTCCCCCGCGACAGTCGAGTCGGAGAACTTCACGGTGCGTCGGATCACCGTGTGGAACACGGTGTCGCCCCACGCCTGGACGAGCCGCTCCATGACCTCGCGGCCGTGCAGGGTGCGACCGTCGTACATCGTGCCGAGCACGCCGTCGATGGTCAGCTTCGGGTTCAGCCGCTCCTTGACCTTGTCGATGGTGGTCTTGAGCAGCGCCACGCCCCGCAGTGCGAAGTACTCGCACTCCAGCGGCACGATCACGCCGTCGGCGGCGGTGAGCGCGTTGACGGTGAGCAGACCGAGGGACGGCTGGCAGTCGATCAGCACGAAGTCGTACTCCGCCACGGCCGGACCGAGCACCCGCTGGAGGGTCTGCTCCCGGGCGACCTCGTGCACGAGCTGGACCTCGGCCGCGGACAGGTCGATGTTGGACGGGAGCAGGTCCATCCCCTCCACGCCCGTGGGCACCACGACGTCGTCGAGACGCACCCCAGGCTCGAGGAGGAGGTTGTAGACGCTCAGCTCCATCTCGTGCGGGTTGAGACCGAGCCCGACCGACAGCGAGCCCTGCGGGTCGAAGTCGACGAGGAGCACCTTGCGGCCGTACTCAGCCAGTGCCGCACCGAGGTTGATGGTCGTCGTGGTCTTGCCCACGCCGCCCTTCTGGTTGCACATCGCGACCACGCGCGCATTGCCGTGCTTGGCCCGGGGGGCCGGCACCGGCAGCTCGGGCATCGGACGGCCGGTGGGCCCGAGCACGGGCTCCTCGTGCCGGAAGGGAAGGGGCTCACTCACGTACGAGGCATCTCCTGGCGGAAGCGTGTCGAGGGGAGGCATCTCGGGAGCAGATGCTCCTGCGGCGAGGTTGCCGTACGGATACGAGTCGTTCACGCTCGCGCCTCCCGTGTCCTGGTCTGCGTTGCGCCAAATGTCGACTCGCCGACAGGTCGGTTTGTCGCAGCAACGCGGCGACTCTATGCGGTGCGCCGTGCGTCCTACAACACGATCGCCCGACGCGGGTACGTCCCCAGTAAACCTGGGGAGGGAGTGTGCAGCGGGCAGGCGCGCCGTACACAGCACACTCCCCCGCTGTGGATAACCCTGGGGACGGTCCGGCGTCAGGCCAGCGCCCGCGGGTGCGCGGTGGCGTAGACCTCGCGCAGGCTGTCGACGGTGACCAGCGTGTACACCTGGGTGGTGGTGACCGAGGCGTGCCCGAGCAGCTCCTGGACCACGCGCACGTCGGCGCCACCGTCGAGCAGGTGTGTGGCGAAGGAGTGACGCAGGGTGTGCGGGGACACCTCGGCCTCGACTCCGGCCCGCTCGGCGGCCTTGGCGAGCACCGCCCAGGCGCTCTGCCGGGACAGCCGGCCGCCGCGTGCATTGAGGAACATCGCCGGGGTGCCCCGTCCGACGCCGGCGAGCTCGGGGCGGCTTCGGACCAGGTATGCCTCGAGCGCCTCCAGGGCGTAGGAGCCGACCGGGACGATCCGCTCCTTGCTGCCCTTGCCGCGCAGCAGCACGCTGCCCTCGGTGCGGTCCAGGTCGTCGAGGTCGAGCCCGACGGCCTCCGAGATCCGCGCACCGGTGCCGTACAGCAGCTCCAGCAGCGCGCGGTCCCGCAGAGCCAGTGCCGTGCCGGGAGCCCCCGCGGCCTCCAGGATCGCCTCGATCTCGGCGAGCGGCAGCGCCTTGGGCAGTCGCTTCGCCGACGCCGGAGGTCGTACGGCGGCCGCCGGGTCCTGCGGGGTCAGACCCTCGCGAACCGCGAACTTGTGGAACCCGCGGACCGCGACGACCGTGCGGGCCGCCGATCCGGCACTCAGCGGCTGGTGCTCCGCGTCGCCCTCCCGCAGCGACATCAAGAACCCACTCACCGCGGACTCGGTGACCTGTGTCAGGTCCTCGACCCCGACCTGCGCCAGGTAGGACACGTAGCGGCGCAGGTCCCGCCGGTAGGACTTCAGCGTGTTGTCGGCCAGCCCCCGCTCGACCATGAGGTGGTCGAGGTAGGTCCTCAGGGCGCGTTGGAGCGGGGTGGGGCCGGTCCTGGTCCCACCCGGCTCCGTCGCGGTCCCGGTCAGGCCAATGCCTCCTCGACCGACCCGTGCTCCATGCCGTGCGCCTCCGCCACGGGCGCGCTGGTCAGCCTGCCGGCGTGCGTGTTGAGCCCCAGGGCCAGCGACCGGTCCTCGCGCAGGGCGCGCTGCCAGCCCTTGTCAGCGAGCGCCGTCGTGTAGGGCAGCGTCGCGTTGGTCAGGGCATAGGTGGAGGTGTTGGGCACCGCCCCGGGCATGTTCGCCACGCAGTAGAAGATCGAGTTGTGCACCTCGAAGGTGGGATCGGCGTGCGTCGTGGGCCGGGTGTCCTCGAAACACCCGCCCTGGTCCACGGCGATGTCCACCAGGACCGACCCCGGCTTCATCTGGGAGACCAGCTCGTTGCTGACCAGCTTCGGTGCTTTGGCCCCGGGGATCAGCACGGCGCCGATGACCAGGTCGGCCTCCAACACCTGCTGCTGGATGGCGAGCTTCGACGAAGCGAGGCCGTGGACGCGGTTGTTGTAGCGCCAGAAGGACATCCGAAGCTTGTCCAGGTCGGTGTCGAGCAGGGTGACGTCGGCGCCCATGCCGAGCGCGATGTTCGCGGCGTTCTGACCCGACACCCCGGCGCCGATCACCACGACCTTGGCGTTGGCCACACCGCCGACACCGCCGAGCAGGACACCACGTCCACCCTGGGCCCGCATCAGCGCGTGCGCCCCCACCTGCGGGGCCAGACAGCCGGCCACCTCGGACATCGGGTACAGCAGCGGCAGGCCGCCCGAAGGCAGCTGGACGGTCTCGTAGGCGATCGCGGTCACCTTGCGGTCCAGCAGCTCCTGGGTGAGGCGCTGGTCCGCCGCGAGGTGGAGGTAGGTGAACAGGGTCTGCCCCTCGCGCATCCGCGCGTACTCCTCGGCGATGGGCTCCTTGACCTTGAGCACCATGTCGGCGGTGCCCCACACGTCGTCGACGCTGTCGAGGACGGTGGCACCCGAGGCGGCGTACTCCTCGTCCGCGATCTGCGACCCGGCACCCGCTCCGGCCTCCACGAAGACCTCGTGACCGTGCTGGACCAGCTCGTGCACGCCCACGGGGGTGATCGCCACCCGGTACTCGTTGTTCTTGACTTCCCTCGGCACGCCGACCTTCACGGTGCGCACTCCCTCCACAAAGTGATCGTCACCACGTCGTCGGGGTGACGCGGCGAGTGTATTGCGTCACGGCGATCACTCAGGGCGCAGGCTCCCGCGACGCGCGGGCGCCGTGCGGGGACGTGCGGTCGGGCCGGCAGGCGGTCAGGACTCCCGGTCCGGCCCGGCGGCGCCGGTGCTCACCAGCTCCTCGTCGCCGTCGGCGGCCGCCGGGCGACGCAGGGACGACTCGTCGATCGGGAACCGCAGCTCGCGCTGGCGCTCCAGGGCCGCACCGACCAGCCCCGCGAACAGCGGGTGCGGGCGGGTCGGTCGCGAACGCAGCTCGGGGTGGGCCTGGGTGGACACGTAGTACGGGTGCACGTCGCGGGGCAGCTCGACGAACTCCACCAGCGTGTCGTCGGGTGAGGTTCCCGAGAACACCAGGCCGGCCTTCTCCAGCTGTCCGCGGTAGGAGTTGTTCACCTCGTAGCGGTGCCGGTGGCGCTCCTCCACGTTGTGCGCGCCGTAGGTCTCGGCGACCACGGAGCCGTCCTTGAGGTGTGCGGGGTACAGACCGAGTCGCATCGTGCCGCCCAGATCGCCCTCCCCGTCGACGAACGCCTTCTGCTCGGCCATCGTCGCGATCACCGGCTCCTGGCACTGCGGGTCGAACTCCGTGGAGTCGGCGTCCTCGATGCCCGCCACGTGCCGGGCGTACTCGATGACCATGCACTGCAGGCCCAGGCACAGGCCCAGCGTCGGGATCTTGTGGGTGCGGGTGTACTCCAGGGCACCGACCTTGCCCTCGATGCCCCGGATGCCGAAGCCGCCGGGGACGCAGACGGCGTCGACGTCGGCCAGGTGCCGCGCGGCACCCTCGGCGGTCTGGCACTCGTCGGAGGGCACCCACCGCAGCTGCACCTTGGCCTCGTGCGCGAACCCGCCGGCTCGCAGCGCCTCGGCGACAGAGAGGTAGGCGTCGGGGAGGTCGACGTACTTGCCGACCAGCGCCACGGTCACCTCCTCGGCGGGGTGGTGCACCCGGCGGAGCAGGTCGTCCCACTGCGTCCAGTCGACGTCGCGGAACGGGAGGTTGAGACGTCGTACGACGAACGCGTCGAGGCCCTCGCTGTGCAGCACCTTGGGGATGTCGTAGATCGACGGGGCGTCGACCGCGGCGACCACGGCCTCCTCCTCCACGTCGCACATCAAGGAGATCTTGCGCTTGACCGAGTCGGGGATCTCGCGGTCCGAGCGGCACACGATCGCGTCGGGCTGGATACCGATCGACCTGAGCGCCGCCACCGAGTGCTGCGTGGGCTTGGTCTTGAGCTCCCCGGAGGGGGCGAGATAGGGCACGAGGGAGACGTGGAGGAAGAAGACGTTGTCGCGGCCGACGTCGTGGCGCACCTGCCGTGCGGCCTCGAGAAACGGCTGGGACTCGATGTCGCCGACCGTGCCGCCGACCTCGGTGATCACCACGTCGATGTCCGGCCCGGCCATCGCGCGAACCCGTTCCTTGATCTCGTTGGTGATGTGCGGGATCACCTGCACGGTGTCGCCGAGGTAGTCGCCGCGTCGCTCCTTGGCGATCACCCGCGAGTACACCTGGCCGGTCGTGACGTTGGCGATCTGGCTCAGGTCCTCGTCGAGGAACCGCTCGTAGTGGCCGATGTCGAGGTCGGTCTCCCCGCCGTCGTTGGTGACGAACACCTCACCGTGCTGGAACGGGTTCATCGTCCCCGGGTCCACGTTGAGGTAGGGGTCGAGCTTCTGCATGGTCACCCGCAGCCCGCGAGCCTTGAGGAGGTTCCCCAGGCTGGAGGCGGTCAGCCCCTTGCCGAGGGAGGAGGCGACGCCTCCGGTGACGAAGACGTGCTTGGTTGGCTGCGATGCGGCCAAGGCAACTCCCGTGGTCTCGGTGCCGGACCTCGCTGACCGGGCCAGCGAAGAGGCGGTTGGAATCCAACCGTCCACGGGGTTCTAGGCTACCAACAAGGTGCCCGGCATGGCGAAGCCGCGCCGGGCGGGTCGCAGACGGGGCGTCACTCCGCGGCGGGCAGGACACCGTCGGCGGCGTCGACCGCCCCGTAGTGCCCGGCGGCACCGTCGGCCTGCTCGGCCAGCGCCATCACCGCCACCACCTGTCCGGGGACCCGGTCCACGGTGTCGACGGTGGAGACCTCCTGCGCGGTGACCACCTCGCGCCGCACCGCCTCGAGCGCGCCTCCGGAGCGGGCCGCGGCGATCGGGCCGCCCACGACCACCCCGTCGGTGCCCTCGTCCAGGGCGCCGACCAGAGCGGCCAGCACGGCACTGGCACCCTCGCGCTCCTCGGCGTCGGCACTGCCGGCGCCGGTGACGACCAGGACCAGGCTGCCCCGCCGGGTGATCTCGCCGGCCGGCGACATCAGGTCCGCGGTGCTCAGCCCGGACATGATCGAGCTGGCGGCGTCGTCCATGGCCGCGCCGCCGTCCTCGTCGGTGGCGACCGCCCGGGCGATGATCGCGCCGAGCCGCTCGTAGGTGCCGGCGTCGTCGGGCACCGTGACGTCGTTGACCCCGTCGAGGAGCTGGCTGCCCAGCTCGTCGACGAGCTGCTTGTTGCCCACGTCGAGGAGCCCCTCGGCTGCTCGGACCGTCCCACCCACGGTGCCGCCGGCGGTCTCGACGAGCTCGGAGACGGACCCGACCACCGACTCGTCGGCTCCCGGCATCACCAGCAGCGTCACCGTGCGCTCCTTCAGGGAGCCACCGACCAGCTCGGGAGCCACCGCGCTGGTGAAGTCGTCGGTGAACGCGTTGCCGGCACCGAGCGCCTGCACCTGGGCGCGCAGGTCGGCCTTGGCCTTGCGATCGGCCTCGACCTGCTCGACCAGGGTGTTGTCGACCTCCCCCTTGAGCGGGCCACCGCCGAGAGCCACCCCCACCGCGAGTGCCAGGAAGACCGAGACGATCGAGACGATGTGGTAGCGGAAAGAGATCACGTGAGAAGTCCTTGGAACCAGTCGGTTGCGTCGCTGAGCCAGCTCTGTACGGCGTCCCACCACTCCTGGCCCACCGGCGTGCCGGCGACCGCGACGAGCAGGGCCACGATGCCGGCCAGGAGCACGGCGAGGAGGTGCCACACCCGGACTCGGCCGGAGTAGAGCGAGGGGACGCTCTTGGCGTCGACGAGCTTGGGGCCGACGCGGAGCCGGGTGAGGAAGGTGCCGGCCAGGCCGGCGCGATGGCTGTCGAGGAACTCGGTGAGCGTCGCGTGCGTGCCCACCGACACGATCAAGGACGCACCGGCGAGGTCGGCCAGCAGGAGCGCGACGTCCTCGGTCGTCCCGGAGGCGGAGAAGTTCTGGGTGCGCACGCCGATCCGGTCGAGCCTTTCCGCGCCGACCGCGCGGCCGGCCCGGTCGCTGTGCAGCACGACCTCCCGGGCGCCGCGCAGCGCCTTGTCGGAGACCGACGCACGCTCGGCGCCGCGCCCGCCCTGGGCCAGGCCCGCCTCGCCGACCACCACGACGTCGGGACGGTGCCCGGCCTCGAGCAGCGCGTCGGCTCCTCCGTCAACGCCGACGAGGACCGGCCGCTGCTCGCGGATGTAGCGCTTCAGCCCGCGTAGGTCCTCGCGGTAGTCGTAACCCCGCACGACCACCACGACGGGTCGACCCTCGAGCCGAGTGCGGAGGCTCGGAGCGCCCTGGCCGTGCAGCAGCAGGTCCTGCTCCCGGCGGAGGAACTCCGTCGTGTTGTGCGTGAAGCTCTGCAGCTGGGTCGCCAGACCGCCGCGGGCCTGCTCCATGAGCTCGGCGATGTCCTCGGCGGTCAGCTGGCTGCCCGAGACGACCGGTTGGTTCTTCACGTAGAGCCGGCCGTCGTGGATGCGCACCGAGCTCCCGTCCTCGACCTTGCCGAACACCTCAGCACCGACGTCGTCGAGGAGCACGACACCGGCCCGGGCGAGGAGCTCGGGACCGAGGTTGGGGTAACGGCCGGAGATGAACGGCGAGGCGTTCACGACGGCGGTCACTCCCGCGTCGAGCAGCGCCTCGGCGCTCGCCCGGTCCAGGTCCAGGTGGTCCAGCACCGCGATGTCACCAGGCTTGAGCCGGCGCACCAGGCTGCTGGTGCGCCGATCCACCCGAGCGGTGCCCACCGTTCCGGGCAGGGCTGCATCGGTTCGTTGTCGTGAGGGGAACTTCATCGCGCTGCAATCCTGCCACGCAGCCGAGTGAGTTCCGGTCAGGCGACGCCCGCTCAGCGGGTCGGCGTGCGCGCCTCCTGCGCAGCCTCGAGAAGCTCTTGGGCATGCGCCATCGCGGTCTCGGAGTCCTCGAGGCCGGCCAGCATCCGGGACAGCTCGCGCACCCGCTCCGCCTCGCTGAGGGCGACCAGGCCCGAGGTGGTGACCACGCCGTCGCTGCTCTTGCGCACCACCTGGTGCTGGTCGGCGAAGGCCGCCACCTGCGGCAGGTGTGTGACAACGAGCACTTGGGCGTGTCGGGCGAGCATCGCCAGCCGTCGGCCGACCTCGACGGCCGCCTTCCCGCCCACCCCGGCGTCGACCTCGTCGAACACGAAGGTCGGCACCGGGTTGGTCTCGGCCAGCGCCACCTCGATCGCGAGCATCACCCGGGACAGCTCACCGCCGGAGGCGCCGCGTCCGAGCGGCCTGGGCTCGGCGCCCTTGTTGGCCGCGAGCAGGATCTCCACGTCGTCGATGCCCGAGGCGGAGAAGGCCAGCGTCCGCTCCCCCACTGCCAGGCCGTCCTCGTCGGGGGTCTGGGTGACCTCGATGGTCAGGCTGGCGTGCGGCATCGCCAGGGACGCCAGCTCGCCGGTGACGATCTTCGCCAGCTTGGCGGCTGCTTTTCTGCGCAGGCCGCTGAGCGTCGCACCTGTCTCGGCGAGGGCCGCGCGCAGCTCGGTGCGCCGCTGACGCAACGTCTCGATCAGGCCTTCGGTGTCGTCGAGCAGCAGCAGCCGTTCGGCGGCCTGTGCGGACCAGGCAAGCACCTCGTCGATGGTCTCGCCGTACTTGCGGGTCAGCGCCGTGAGCGCCGCCCGGCGGTCGGAGACCGTCGCGAGCCTGGCCGGGTCGGTGTCGATGCCCGCGGCGTAGGAGGAAACGTCGGCGGCGACGTCGGAGAGCAGGTAGCTCACCTCCGCCAGCCGGTCGGCCAGGCCCGCGACCTCGACGTCGTGCTCGCGGACGGAGTCGAGCAGCTTGCGCGCAGCGGAGACCGCTGCGAGTGCGTCGGCGGCCCCCTCCTCGGAGGAGAGCGCCTCGCGTGCCTGGACAGCGGCGTTGCGCAGCGTGTCGGCGAAGCCGAGCCGCGCCTCCTCGGCGGCCAGCCGCTCGTCCTCGCCGGGCTCAGGAGAGACCGCCTCGATCTCGTCGAGACCGAACCGCAGGAGGTCCGCCTCGCGGGCACGTTCCCGGGCGGTGCGGACGACCTCCTCGAGCTCGGCCTCGGTGTCCTTCAGCTCGCGGTAGAGGTCGGCGTACTTCTCCCTGGCGCGCAGCGCGGCCGCGCCCGCGAAGGTGTCGAGCGCCTCGCGCTGCGCCGCGGGACGCAGCAGCCGGTGCTGGTCGGACTGTCCGTGGACCGCGACCAGAGGGTCGACGAGCTCGCTGAGCGCCGACACCGGCACCGACACGCCCCCGGCGAAGGCGCGCGAGCGACCCTCGGCGGAGATCTGCCGGGCGATCAGCAGCCGGCCGTCCTCGATCTCGCCGCCGAGCTCCTCGACGGTCTCGCGCAGCTCGGGCCCGGCGGCCTCGAGGTTGAGCAGGCCCTCCACGCGGGCCGCCTTCGCCCCGGTGCGCACCGCCCCGGAGTCCGCGCGTCCACCCAGGAGCAGACCGAGCGCGGTGACCACCATGGTCTTTCCGGCACCGGTCTCACCGGTGATCACGGTCAGCCCGGGCGCCACCTCGAGGACCGACTCGTCGATCACGCCCAGGGACCGGATGCGCAGCTCCTCGAGCACTACTCGGCTCCGTTCTCACGGTTGCGCCGGCGCTCGGCGGCTCCGCGCCAGCCCTGGACCGGCAGCCCGAACTTCGCGACCAGCCGGTCGGTGAACGGCGCCTGGTGCAGCCGGACCAACCGGACCGGTGTGGTTCCTCGGCGTACCTCGATCCGGGCGCCGGGCGGCAGCTCCACGGTGCGGCGTCCGTCGCACCACAGGACTCCGGCGGTATCGGTGCGCGCGAGCACCTCGACGGCCAGCACCGAGGTCGGGGCCACCACCAGCGGTCGGGCGAACAGGGCGTGGGCACTGATCGGCACCATCAGCAGCGCCTCGACGCCGGGCCAGACGATCGGACCGCCGGCGCTGAAGTTGTAGGCCGTGGAGCCTGTGGGTGTCGCGCACACCACCCCGTCGCAGCCCCAGCGGGACAGCGGGCGGCCGTCCACCCCGACGACCACCTCGAGCATGCGCTCCCGGGCCGCCTTCTCCACGCTGGCCTCGTTGAGGGCCCAGGTGGTGGCGATCAGCTCCTGGCCCTGGTAGACCGAGACATCCACGGTCATCCGCTGGTCGGAGGTGTAGCGGCGGTGGACGATCGCGTCGATCGTGAACTCCACGTCGTCGTGCTCGGCCTCGGCCAGGAACCCGACATGGCCGAGGTTGACGCCGAGGACCGGTGTGCCGGTCTCCCGGGTCAGCTCTGCCGCCCGCAGAATGGTGCCGTCGCCCCCGATCACCACGGCGAGCTCGCAGCCTGCCGTCGCCTGCCCGTCGCACTCGACGGTCTCGAGCCCCTCGAGGCTGAGCCCCAGGTCCTCGGCCTCCTGCTTGAGGACCCGAACGCCGAGACCGTGCTTGTCGAGGGCATGGCAGAACTGCCGGGCAACCTCGCGGGCGTCGTCGCGGCCGGTGTGGGCGAGCACGAACACGCGGCGGCTGGGGGGTTCGGTTCCGTTCACGCGTCCAGCCTCTCATCAGCCACCGACGGCACGGCGGGCCGCCGGACCTCACGCTCGATGTCATCGTGGCCGATCTCGGCCTGCCCGCGCCTCATCCACAAGAAGAACTCGACGTTGCCCGATGGACCCGGCAGTGGGCTGGTGGTCACCGCCCTGGCGCCCCACCCGCGGCGTGCGGCCGCCTCGGCGACGGATCCGACCGCTTCGGCGCGGAGGGCCAGGTCGCGGACCACGCCGCCCTTGCCCACCCGGTCCTTGCCCACCTCGAACTGCGGCTTGACCATCAGCACCAGGTCGCCGTCGTCCCTGGTCACCCCGATCAGCGCATCGAGCACGAGCTCGAGGGAGATGAACGACAGGTCGCCGACGACCACGTCGACCGGCCCGCCGATCTGCTCGACCGACAGCTCGCGGACGTTGGTCCGGTCGTGCACCACGACCCGGGGGTCCTGCTGCAGGCTCCACGCGAGCTGCCCGTAGCCGACGTCGACCGCGACCACCTCGGCCGCCTCGTGTCGGAGGAGCACGTCGGTGAACCCGCCCGTGGACGCACCCGCATCCAGGCATCGGCGGGCGGAGACCTCCAGCCCCCGAGGCGCGAAGGCCGCGAGCGCGCCGGCCAGCTTGTGACCGCCTCGCGAGACGAAGTCAGGGCGCTCGGGATCCTCGGTCACCACCAGAGCGACGTCGGTGGTGACTCCGGTCGCGGGCTTGGTCGCGACCGAGCCGGCGACCTTCACGCGCTTGGCGGCGATCAGCTCGCTGGCGTGCTCACGGGACCGGGCCAGGCCCCGTCGGACCAGCTCGGCGTCGAGGCGGAGTCGTCGCGGCATCGCTGCCTCAGCGTGGGCGAGGCCCTGGGTACGGGCCGCCGGCGGGTCCAGGTCGAGGACCCGGCGCACCGGGCTCCCGCGCGGCGTCGGAGAGCGCCGAGCGCAACGTCTCGTGAGCGGCCTCGAACACGGCCACGTGCTCCTCCAGAGGACGACCCTCCAGGCCGGCGACCGCGTGCAGAACCTCGTCGATCCTCTCGTCCCCGGTCGCCTCGAGCGGTGCCGGGTCATCGTGCGTGTGCACGTCGCGCTCGGGCGTGTCCGTCTCCGGGTCGTTGTGCTCACTCACTGGCTGGTGCCTCACCATCTGCTTGCTCGGGCTGCGGGATACGCGTGGGACGGCCGAACCCACCGTGCCGCCTCAACGGCCTGGTTCACGCTACATCGGAGGCGTCAGGCCGTCGGGATCGACGCTCTCGCCGGTCGCGTCCAGGTGCGCCCAGGCCGCTTGCGCCAGCACCCGCCACCAGTCGGCCGGATCCCCCGCTCCGTCGATCTTGACCGTGCCGTGACCGGCCACCGCGCGCCAGCCACCCAGCTCGTGGCCACCGTCGCGGACCACCGGCACCCCGTGCGGCAGCCCCAGCCCCTCCAGCCCTGCGGAGAGGTACGTCGGACGGTGGGCCGGCGCCGCCGCGACCAGCTCTGCGACCCCGGTGACCCCGGTCAGCACGAGCAGGCTGTCGAGGCCGGCGTTGCGGGCCCCTTCGATGTCCGTGTCGAGACGATCGCCGACCACCAGCGGTCTGCTGCCACCGACGCGCCGCTGGGTCTCCTCGAACAACGGCGGGAGGGGTTTGCCGGCGACCACCGGCTCCCGGTTCGCGAACCTCGCCACTGCTTCGACGAGCACGCCGTTGCCCGGGCCGTGCCCCCGCGGCGTCGGGACGCTGATGTCGAGGTTCGTGGCGACCCACGGCAGCCCCTCGCGCACCAGGATCGCGCCCTCGCTGACCGTGCCCCATCGCAGATCCGCGTAGTAGCCGGAGACGACCGCCGCCGGGTCGTCGTCGGCGGACTGCACCGGTCGCAGACCCCGCTCCTGGAGCGCCTCGAACAGTCCGGGTCCACCGATGACGAAGACCGCGGCGCCTGGCTCCAGCCACTCCGCCAGGAGGCGCGCCGCCGCCTGCGCAGAGGTCACGACATCGTCTTCCTCAGCAGGGATGCCCAGGCGGCTGAGGTGCTCGGCCACCGCGGCCGGCGGCCGGGCGGCGTTGTTGGTGACATAGGCAAGATGCATCCCCGCGGCCGCGGCCGCCGCCAGGTGCTGCGGCACCCCCGGCACCGCGTGGGGACCGATGTAGACCACGCCGTCGAGGTCGAGCATCACGAGGTCGTAGACCGACCACAGCGGCTCTCGGCTCTCCTTCAACACGTCCCGCGACTCTCCTTTGGCGTGGTCGGTGGTGCTGCTCGTACGATGCACCGATGGCCGGCACCGGTGGACGCGCACCTCTCGTGCTGGCCCCGTTCCGGGGCCTGCGCTTCGACGCATCCGTCGTCGGTGACCTCGGTTCGGTGATCTCACCGCCGTACGACGTCCTGGATGCCGACACGGTGCGCGAGCTCGAGGCCCGCAACCGGCGCAACATCGTCCGGCTGATTCTCCCACGCAGCCACGAGGGGCCCTACCTCGCGGTGCGCCGCCGGCTCGAGACCTGGCGAGCAGAGGGCTGCCTGGTCCCCGACCGGGAGCCCGGCCTGTACCTGTACGAGTACACCGTCGACGGGTCCACCGTGCGCGGCCTGGTGGGGCTCGTCGGCCTGCGCGAGGAGCGCGACATGGTCGTGCTGCCGCACGAGGACGTGATGCCCGGCCCGGTCGAGGATCGGACGGTGCTCATGCGCACCACGGGAACCAACCCGGAACCGATCCTGCTCGTGCACCACGGCCCGCCCGCGCTCCGGGACCTGCTCGGCCGGGTGGCGTCGCGCCGACCGTTGGAGGACTTCACCACCCGCGAAGCAGGCCACCACCGCCTCTGGTCGATCACGGCTCCGGACGAGCTGGCGGAGATCGCGCAGCTGCTCGCACCGGGCCAGGTGCTGATCGCCGACGGGCACCACCGCTACGCGGCCTATCTCGCGCTGCAGCGTGAGGAGCGCCCCGCCGGGGCTCCTCCCGGTGCCTCGCCCTGGGACTACGGGCTGGCGATGGTCGTCGACCAGGGCGACCACCCGCTGACGGTGGGCCCCATCCACCGCTTCGTGACAGGCATGACCTTGTCGGACGTACTCGATGCTGTTGCTGAGCGCGACGACCAGTCCGCAGTGCCGGTGGCTCGCGACGCAGCCCTGGCTGCAGTCTCGGACCCAGCCGCCCGTGACCCGGACCAGGCGGTGTTCGCGCTGTCCGACGGGCGCGCCTGGGTGCGCCTGACCGCACCGCGGACGCACGACGTCGACGCTGCGGTCCTGCACACCGGACTCCTGCCGGCCTGGAACGTCAGTGAGGAGCAGGTGGGCTACCACCACTCGATCGACCAAGCGCTGCAGATGACCGCCCGGCATCCCGGCGTGGTGATCGGCGTCCGCCCGCCCGGCCTTCATCAGGTGATGGTCGCCGCAAGCCGCGGCGAGCGGATGCCCCGGAAGTCGACCTCGTTCAGCCCCAAGCCCCGGATGGGCCTGGTGCTCCGGGACCTTCGCGACGCCTGAGCAGCCCCTCAGCCCGCCGGCCGCTCCCGGGACGCACGCTCCAGGCGGCGACCGCTGAGCACCTCCACCTCGAGTCGCGTGGTCGCCCCGCCGCCGTCACGGAAGAACCTGCGCCGCAGCGCACCCTCCAGCTCGACCCGGTCCCCGACCTGCCAGCACGCCACGCTGCGGCGGACCCGGCTGCCCCACGCGGCACAGTCGACCCAGTCCGACACCTGCTTGGACCGGGCCGTCATGGCCGTGCGCCCACGCGCCATCACCAGGCGGAAGACGACCACGCGATCACCACTGGGCAGCTCACGCTCCAGGGGGGTCGAGGAGACCCGCCCGATCAGGCAGACCGCGTTGCGTTCTTCGACTTCCACTGCTTCCTGGGTGCTCATCCACACCACCTCCATGAGCGAGGCTCGCAGGTCGCCGGGAGCCCCGGCGGGTCCCTTCGGCGGTCTGTGCACAACAGCAGCCCGCGACGCGATGTGGAGAGCCGATGGCCGAAGCTCAGGCCTGTTCCCCGGTGTCCTCCGCCACATCGCCGAGCTCCGTGTCACTGTCCTCGAGGAACGTGATGCCCTCCAGCTCGGCCGCTCGCTCGGCCGCGTCGGTGATCCCCTCACCGTCGATCGCCACCGTGCGGTGGAACCACTCCACCGCGTCGTCCCGGCGCCCGGCAGCGAGCAGCGTGTCCGCGTACGCGTAGCGCAGTCGCACCACCCAGTCCGCGCGAGTCCGGGACCGTAACGGGGCGTTCTCCAGGGTGCGGACGGCCGCGTCCAGGTCGCCCATGTCGCGGCGGGCCCCGGCTTCCACGATGGTCATCTCGGCCTGCTGGTCGGGCGGCAGGTTCTCTACCGCGGGGCTCTTGGCAAGTGCCAAGGCCTTCTCGGGCCGGCCCAGCGCACGCTCGCAGTCGGCCATCACTGCCAGGTAGTCGTTGGCGCCGTTGATCCGCTTGGCCGCTCGAAGTTCGGAGAGCGCCTCGGCGTACTCACCGGCGGCGTAGGCGGCCTCGCCGCACGCCTCACGCACCACCGCGACCCTGGCCGCGCGGGCCCGGGCAGCCAGGGTGTGCTCGTAGGCGGTCCTCGGGTCCTCGTCGATCAGCTGGCCGGCTGCGACGAGATGCCGGGCTACGCGGGCAGCGAGCTTCTCGGGCAGTCCTCGCAGCTGCTGGCGAACGGACCGGTCCAGCTCGGAGCCGGTGATCGACTCATCGAGGGGCGGACCGTCGTAGCGCGCCTGGTCCTCGCTGCGCGGCCGGCGCTCGCGCTGCTCCTCCTCGCGGCGCGGACGGCTCCACTGCTTGCCGCCACCGGATCCGCCCTGGCCGCGGCCGCGCGACGGCGCCGAGTCGCGACGACCTTCAGCGCCTCGGCGGGGGGCCTCCCCGCGGCGCGGTGAATCGCCGCCGCGCGCGGAGTCGGAGCCCCGTCGGGGCCCACCGGATGCGGACGGCTTGCGGCGGGGGTCGTTGGAGCGTCGTTCCTGCGGCACTGCGGGTCAGTCCTTCCTCTCGCGCACGACTTCAAGCATGCCCGAAAACGACTAGTGGGCCCCCCCCGGGGGGGCCACGAGCGACAGGTATG
>JBMOMG010000155.1:0-16389 GCA_049323155.1 Actinomycetota bacterium
GCTCATCGGCGTCGTCGCCATCCTCGCGACCCTCAATCAAGGGCCCGGAGCCATCATCGGAGTCCTTCACGCACTCACCCGACTGTTCCACGGCCATTCAGATGGCTAACTGCGAGTTCGGGTCAGAGGTCGGAGGGCTCCCGCTCCCGCTCGCGCTGGTTGTCCAGCGTGGGCAGCAGGTCGACGCCCGACCGGAGGGCGTCGCCGAGCCAGGGCGCCTGGGGCACGTCCTCGCCGCGGTGCGGGTAGGCGACGTACAGCACGACCACCCCGGCCAGGACCATGATGACGAGCATCGTGAGGACGATGGAGACCATGGGGCACCGCTTTCCGAGAGGTTGTCACTGAGGCGTCAGGAGCGAGGTATCCGCGAAGGAGAGCGCCCAAACGCGTGCAGTCCCATCTTCCCTCGGACGGGCCCGCGACGACGTGTGAGTTTCTTCTCCCCGACGGTCAGCGGCCGCCGTCGCGCGGCTGCAGCAGCGGCTCGACGACGGCGCGGATCTCGTCGGGGACCGGGCGCACCGGCCGCTCTCCCGGTCCGCCGGCGTTGTCGACGTACACATGGACGAACCGGCCCTCCGCGGCCGCGCGGTCGGAGTCGCCCTGGAAGAGCCCGATCCGGTAGATCACCGACGAGGTGCCGAGCCGCTCGACGACCAGCCCGATGTCGATCGGCGCGGGGAAACCGATCTCGCGGAAGTACCGGCACGAGGTCTCGGCCACCACGCCGATCGCGGACAGCTGCCGGATGTTCGTCCCGGTCGCCTCGAACAGGTGTGCGTTGACGGCGGTGTCGAACAGCTCGTAGTAGCGGGCGTTGTTCATGTGCCCGTAGGCGTCGTCGTCGGCCCAGCGGGTGGTGGCCTGGCGCCACACGGCGAAGTCCGCCCGGCTCGGCGGGTCCGGTCGCTCGGCCACGGCTACGACGCCGCCGACTCGCGCAGGCGCTGGGAGATCACCGTCGAGACACCGTCGCCACGCATGGTGACGCCGTAGAGGGCGTCGCCGACCTCCATCGTGCGCTTCTGGTGGGTGATCACCAGCAGCTGGCTGTTCTCGCGCAGCTCCTCGTAGATCTCCAGCAGCCGGCCGAGGTTGGTGTCGTCGAGCGCCGCCTCGACCTCGTCGAGGATGTAGAACGGCGACGGGCGGGCCTTGAACAGCGACACCAGGAACGCCACCGCCACCAGCGAGCGCTCGCCTCCCGAGAGTAGCGAGAGCCGCTTGACCTTCTTGCCCGCAGGGCGCGCCTCGACCTCGATGCCGGTGGTCAGCATGTCCGAGGGGTCGGTGAGCACCAGCTTGCCCTCACCGCCGGGGAACAGCCGCTTGAACACGTGGTCGAACGCGTCGCGGACGTCCTCCCAGGCCTCGGTGAACACCTGCTGGACCCGGTCGTCGACCTCGCGCACGATGTCGAGCAGGTCGCGGCGGGTGCGCTTGAGGTCCTCGAGCTGCTCGGTGAGGAACTTGTGCCGCTCCTCCAGCGCCGAGAACTCCTCCAGCGCGAGCGGGTTGACCTTGCCCAGCATCGACAGGGCCCGCTCGGCGGCGCGCAGCCGCTTCTGCTGCTCCTCGCGCACGTAGGGCACCGGCTCCGGCGCCTCGCCGTCAACGGCCTCACCGTCGCCCTCGGCGGTCTGCGCGTCGGGGGCGACCGACACCGGCACGGGGTTGTGCGGGCCGTACTCCACGACGAGCACCTCGGCGTCGAGGCCGAGCTCCTCCACGGCACGCTCCTCGAGCTGCTCGATGCGCATCCGCTGCTGGGCGCGCGCCATCTCGTCGCGGTGTACGGCGTTCACCAGCTCGTCGTGCTGCTTGAGCAGGTCGCGCGACGCGGTGCGCACGGCCATCAGCTGCTCCTCGCGGCCACGACGCGCCTGCTCGACCGCCGTACGCTCCTGCGCGGCGAGCTCGATCGACACCTCCAGCCGCTGGAGCACGACGGTCACCGCGCGGCCGACGGCCTCGGCGACCTTCCCCTCCCGGGCCAGCCGCTCACGACGAGCAGCCGCCTTCGCGCGCGCTTCCCGCTCGGACTGGGCCGCGCGCAGCAGCGAGTCGGCGCGACCGGACAGGGCACGGGCGCGCTCCTCGGCGGTGCGCAGGGCCAGCCGGGCGTCCATCTCGGCCTGGCGGGCGGCACGTGCCTCCTCGGCCAGCCGCTCGCGCTCGGCGGTGTCCGGCTCCTCCTCGGGCGAGTCCTCCGCGGCCTCGAGCCGTTCCTCGAGCTCGGCGAGCCCGGCGAGGTCCTTGTCGCGGGCGGCCTCGGCCGCTGCGATCGCCTTGGACAGCCGCTCGGCCTCGCCCTTGGCGGACCGGACCTGGGAGCCGTACTGGCCGAGCTCCTCGGCGACCGCGGCCAGCTTGGCGTCGGACTCGTGCAGCCGGGCGAGCGCGACGTCGACCCGGTGCTTGGCCTGGGTGCGCTCCTCCTCGAGCCGGGCGAGGTCGAAGGCGAGCCGCTCGCAGCGGTGCGCCGCCTCCGCCAGCCGCTCGGCCGCCTCGTCGACCGCGGCCTGCACCTCGATCAGGCTCGGCTGCGACGAGGAGCCGCCGGCCGCGAAGTGGGCGCCGAGCATGTCGCCCTCGCGGGTGACCGCGGTGACGTCGGCCAGGTCGGCCACGAGCGCGCGGGCGGTCTCGAGGTCGTCGACCACGGCGACCTTGAACAGCAGCCGGCTCAGCGCCGGACGCAGGGCGTCGGGCGCCTCGACGACGTCGGTGGCGTAGACCGCGCCCGCGGGGAGCCCGGGCCAGGAGGCGTCGTCGACGGCGGCACCGCCGAGCAGCAGCCCGGCGCGGCCGAGGTCGTCGGCCTTGAGGTGCACGATCGCGCCGAGCGCGGCGTCGACGTCCTCCACCGCGACCGCGTCGGCGGCGCTGCCAAGGGCAGCGGCGATCGCGGCCTCGTAACCGGGGCGCACCGACAGCAGCGCGGCCACCGACCCGAGCAGCCCGGAGACGGAGTCGCTGGCGGCCAGCAGGGCGCCGGCGCCGTCCTTGCGGTTGAGGCCGATCTCCAGGGCCTCCTTGCGGGCGGCGAGCGCTCCACGCTCCCGCTCGGCGGCCTGCGACTCCTCGCGGGTCTTGGCGAGCCGGTCCTCGATGTCGGCCAGCGTCGCCGCGGCGCCCTCGTGCTCGGCGTCGAGGCCCTCCTCCCCCGCGTCGAGCCCCGCGACCTGCGTCTCGAGGGCGGTGAAGTCACGCTGGGCCCGCTCCGCGCGGGTGAGCGCCTCCTCCCTTGCGGAGGTGAGCCGGCCGAGCTCGTCCTCGGCGGCCGCGGCCCGGCTCTTGAGCGCGTTGACCTGGCCGTGCAGCCTGGCGAGCCCCTCGCGACGGTCGGCGGCGGCGCGCAGCAGGCCGGCGACGCGGCGGTCCTCCTCGACGTGGCGGGCCTCGACCTCCTGCCGCAGCGCGACGGCCTCCTCGAGCGCCGTACGGTTCTGCTCCACCTCGCGGGCGATCTCGGCCTCCTGGGCACGCACCCGCTCGGCCTCGGCAGTCAGCTGCTCGGGGTCGCGTCCGGACCCGCCGGCCGGCTCCGCTCCGCTCTCCTGAGCGTTGCGGGCGCGCTCCGCAGCCAGGCTCGCAGTGCCCTTGAGCCGCTCGCGCAGTCCGGACAGCGCGAACCAGGTCTCCTGCGCCCGCGACAGCGCGGGCAGGTCCTCGCGCAGCGCGGCCTCGAGCTCGGCCTCCTGCTGCCGGGCCTGCTCGATCGCCGCCTCGAGCTCGGCCCTGCGTTCCAGCAGCACCGACTCGTCGGCGAGCTCCTGCTCCAGCGAGGTGCGTGCGGTGACGAGGTCGTCGGCGAGCAGCCGGGCCCGTGCGTCGCGCACGTCGGCCTGGACGACCGCGGCCTTGCGGGCCACCTCGGCCTGGCGACCCAGCGGCTTGAGCTGGCGCCGGATCTCGGTGAGCAGGTCGTTGAGCCGGGTCAGGTTGCCCTCGGTGGAGTCCAGCTTGCGCAGCGCCTTCTCCTTGCGCTTGCGGTGCTTGAGGACCCCGGCGGCCTCCTCGATGAACCCCCGCCGGTCCTCCGGCGTCGCGTGCAGGATCGAGTCGAGCTGGCCCTGGCCGACGATCACATGCATCTCGCGGCCGATGCCGGAGTCCGACAGCAGCTCCTGGACGTCGAGCAGCCGGCAGGACTGGCCGTTGATGGCGTACTCCGACCCGCCGTTGCGGAACATCGTGCGGCTGATCGTCACCTCGGCGTACTCGATCGGCAGGGCGCCGTCGGTGTTGTCGATGGTGAGGGCGACCTCGGCGCGGCCCAGGGGCGGGCGCCCGGAGGTGCCGGCGAAGATGACGTCCTCCATCTTGCCGCCGCGCAGCGACTTCGCGCCCTGCTCGCCCATCACCCAGGCCAGGGCGTCGACCACGTTGGACTTGCCGGACCCGTTGGGGCCCACGATGCAGGTGATCCCCGGTTCGAGCTGCAGGGTCGTCGCCGAGGCGAACGACTTGAACCCGCGGAGCGTCAGGCTCTTCAGGTACACGTGCTTGGGCTCCTCACGGTGCGCCGAACAAACGGGAAGGGACAATCATGCCGTGGGGAAGTCAGCAGACAGCAGCCTACCTGCTCCCGGCACCGCTCCCGGGCACCGTCAGGAGGCTAGGTGCGTCGCCGCGTCCTCGTCGTGACCGCCGCCCGGCGCCGCAGCAGCCCGAGGGTGAGCACCCCGAGGCCCAGCACCGTGATCGGCACCGCGTCCTGGGGCCACGACAGCACCGCGAACGGGTTCGTCGAGCCCAGGGCCGGGCTCGTCGCCGGGGCGGCGCGCCCCGGGAGGTCGACGCGGTAGACGTCGAGACCACGCACCGCGTCCACCGAGTAGGCCAGGTTCGTCTTCCCCCGGGCGAGACCGGCCTTGGTGTAGCGCGGGACCCAGTAGGTGTCCCACACCTCGGAGACGCCCCACGTCGCATGTCCGAAGGGCTTGATCTTCCGAGGGTTGCGCACGTCGACGAACTGGGTGCCGCCGCCGTAGAACCCGACCGCGACGATGCCCGACGGGTGGTAGTCGAACCAGTGCGCGGAGCAGAACGCGCCGTGCGGCAGGGGGAAGCTGCCGAGGTCGGCGAGCTCGACCTTGTCCAGCGGCACGATCTGCCCCGGCCTGCCGCCGAGCCGCTTGACGTGCCAGGTCTGGAAGGAGCCCGCCTGCGCACAGTCGGTCTGCATGTAGTCCTCCTCGGTGACCAGCAGGACGTTGCCGTTGGCGAAGGACGGCTTGGCGTTCGGACGGAACGCCTTCGCGTTGGGCCGGAAGGAGTTGTGGTGGATGAAGTCGTTGTAGCCGGGGAACGCAGGGTCGTCGCCACGCCCGGCGAGCCCGGTGGTGGTCACCAGCTTCGGGCGCCGCGGCCGGGTCACGTCGAACACCGACGAGCCGTCGTACCCGGTGTGGGTGCCGTAGCCGGCGGCGTCGAAGTTCCACTTGTGGCCGGCGGTGGGTGAGCCGAACGGCTGGGTCCCCGGCTTGCCGGGGTCGCTGTCGAGCTCGCGCGGACGGTCGAGGTCGCGCAGGTCGAAGATCGAGAACGCCCCGTCCGAGCCGGCCGAGTAGGCGTAGCGGCAGTCGGTCTCCGCGATGCACGCGACGGTGTGGGTGCTCGTCGTACCCCGGACCCGGGAGCGGATCCGGGGCGCCGCCGGGTCCGTGACGTCGACGAGGACCAGCTCGGCGCCTCCGGTGAGCGGGTCGTTGACGTGCTGGATGTCGCCCGGCGAGGCCTGGTAGAGGTCGACGCCGATCAGCGCGAACCGCTCGGTCCCGGCACGGGTGCGACGCTCACCGCAGTGCATCGCCTCGTTCTCGAACTGCAGGCTCGGCAGCACCCCGGTCAGCCTGGGCGCTGCCGGCTCGCTGACGTCGTAGACCCGCACCGAGTCGAGGTTGGACATCACGAAGAGCGGTGCGGTCCGCATGAAGCACCCGGAGATGCCGGTGGCGCCGGGGACCGACGCGAGCAGGTCGACGTTGGGGCTCGCGATCAGGGGGATGTTGCGGTCCGCGGCGAGCCCCGTGCGAAGACGCTCGATCCGGTCCGCGTCACCGTGCGCGGACGCGGGGGCCGTCACGGCCGAAGTCGCCAGCAGGGCCGCCGTGGCGGCGAGCAGGGACAGGGGGCGCCTCAGGGTCATCGCAGTGTCCTCGTCCTCCGCCACCGGCCCGGATGCCGGCGGATGCGTGGACCAACGACGCAGCCACGCTCGGGTCACGCTGCGTCAGGACGCTGCGGGCACCCCGGTGGCCGCGACGACGAGGTCCCACAGGCGGCGCACCTGGTCCGGGGTCGGCCGGGTGCGGGAGAGGTACGCCGTCGGCCGCGGTGCCCGGTCATGCCACAGCAGGCCGGTCGTCGAGCCGCCCTCCGGTGCGGCGAGCAGCCACACCGTGGTGTCCGCGCCCGCCTCCGCGCTGCGCAGCAGCGGTCCGACCAGCCGGTTGAACCCCGGCAGCGACCCGGCGAGCCCGGGCGTGCCTGCCCACCCGGGGTGCGTGCTGTGCACCGCGACCCGGTCCGGGGCGAGCCGTCGGGCCCACTCCTCGGCGAGGTGGACCTGCATCCGCTTGGTGTGCGCGTAGGCGCGGGTGCCGGAGTAGGCGGTGTGGGTCAGCTCGGGGTCGTCGAGGTCGAGTCCGGCGGTGTACATCCCACCGGAGGTCACGAACACGACCCGCGCGTCGCCGTCCGCGGCGAGCAGGTCGCGGAGCTCGTGGGTGAGCAGGTGCGGGCCGAGGACGTGGGTGGCGTAGGTGAGCTCGTGCCCCTGGGGCGACTCGCTCCGGTGCGGCGGGAGGACCCCCGCGTTGTGCACGAGCGCGTGCAGCCGGGGCGCCTCGGCGCGCAGCCGGGCCGCGACCGCCGGCAGCGCGTCGAGGTCGCTCACGTCGCACCGCAGGACCCGCAGGGCGGCACCGGGCACCGCATCGAGGATGTCCGCCCGAGCGCTCTCGCCGCGGGTGGTGTCGCGACACAGCATCCACACCTCGGCGCCGAGCCGGGCCGCGCCCAGAGCGGTCGCCTTGCCGAGCCCGGAGTTCGCACCCGTGACGGCCACCACCCGGCCACGTAGTGCTCCGGGCGGCGGGTCAGCCGGCCACCAGGCGCGGCGTACCGCGGAGCCCAGACGGGTGTAGCCGAGGACAACGGAGCGGTCGAGCAGGCTGTCGACGGCGCGCGCGACGGGAGAGGGTCGGCTCATGGACCGAGCCTAGGAGGATGGCGAAAACCGCGCCGGACCGAGACGGTCGGCGCACCCCTGGCGCGGGGTCAGGCGGGCTGCATGCTCTCGTCGAGCGTGAGCAGCGGGGAGTCGGCTGCAGCAGCAGCGAGCGTGTCGTTCTCCGCCGAGAGCCGAAGCACGAGTGCCTCGAGGTCGGCGACCTGCCGCTTGAGGCGACGGTTCTCCGCCATGAGCTGTGCGAGTGCGCGGGGGTCGGTGCTGCTCATGTAGCCGAGAAGCGCCTTGGCCATGTGTGTCCTCCGAGGAAGAGTCAGGTCACACCACGAGACCGGCTGATGGCCGGGAGGGGTGGAAGGTGTACCTCAAGAGTCTCACTCCCCCGACTCAGGGTCAATCCCGGGGTCTGCCCGTTACGCCGGAGCCGTTATCGTGCCCTCCGTGAGACCGCTCCGGATCGCCGCGTGCCGCCGTCTGTGCAGCTGGCGGGCCGCCGGCGAGGAGCTCGGCGGAGAGGCGCTGTTCCGCTGCGACGGCTGCGGCAGTGAGTGGGTGGCGTCGCAGCCCTGGACGCCGATCGACCACACCGGCGAGGTGCCCCCGGCGGTTCAGGCCGAACGTCGTCGCGGCCGTGGCTGACAGCGCGGGCAGAAGAACGACGAGCGGTTCATGAACGCCACGCGGACGATCGGGGTGCCGCAGCGCGAGCACGGCTGGTCGGCGCGGCCGTAGGCCTCCAGCGACCGGTCGAAGTAGCCGCTCTCGCCGTTGACGTTGACGTAGAGCGCGTCGAAGGAGGTCCCGCCCTGCGCGAGCGCCGACGCCATCACCGTGCGCACGCCCGCGAGCAGCGCGACCACGTCGGTGCGCCGCAGCTTGTTGCCGGGCCGGTCGCCGTGCAGCCCGGCCAGCCAGAGCGCCTCGTCGGCGTAGATGTTGCCGACGCCCGAGATCAGCGTCTGGTCCAGCAGCAGCCGCTTGATCCCGGAGGTACGACGGCGCACGCGGTGGACGAAGGCGTCGTCGTCGAACTCGGGGTCCATCGGGTCCCGGGCGATGTGGGCGATCTCGGCAGGCAGCTCGGCACCGCCTCGCGAGAGCGACAGCCCGCCGAACATCCGCTGGTCGACGAAGCGGAGCTCCAGCGGCTCGCTGACACCGTCGGTCTCGAGCCGCCCGAGCCCGAACCGGACGCGCAGGTGGCGCTCGGCGGGCGCGGACGCCGGCTGCACGAGCATCTGCCCGCTCATGCCGAGGTGCGCCATGATCGCGTCACCGCTGTCCAGCGGCAGCCAGAGGTACTTGCCACGCCGGCGCGCGGCGACGACCGTGCGGCCGGTTGTCGCCGCGACGAAGTCGTCAGGGCCCGCGAGGTGCCGCCGCAGGGGTCGCGGGTGGAGGACCTCCACGGCGGTCAGGGTGCGGCCGACCACGTGGGCCTCGAGCCCGGTGCGGACGACCTCGACCTCAGGGAGCTCGGGCACCTCAGTCGACGGCCGGCTCGCCGTCGGCGAGCGTGCGGGTGGCGTCCTCGACGAGCCTGCCGGTGCCGCCGCGCTCGGCGGCGATGGCGCGGTAGGCGGTCTCGGCGGCCTGCTGCTCGGCCTCCTTCTTCGACCGCCCGGTGCCACGGCCGTAGAGGCCGTCGCCCACCTGCACCTGCGCCGTGAACGTCTTCTCGTGGTCGGGGCCCTCGTCCTCGATGACGTACTCCGGGACGCCGAGGGAGTGCTCCGCCGACAGCTCCTGCAGGCTGGTCTTCCAGTCCAGCCCGGCGCCGAGGCCGGCCGCGGCCTCCATCAACGGGTCGAACAGCAGGTGCACCACGGTGGACGCCGCCTCGAACCCGCCGCTGAGGTAGACCGCACCGATCACCGCCTCGACGGTGTCGGAGAGGATCGAGGACTTGTCGCGACCACCGGTCGCCTCCTCGCCCCGCCCGAGCTTGATGTGCTCGCCGAGACCGATCGTGCGCGCGACCTCGGCGAGCGCCCGCGCGTTGACCACCGCTGCCCGCAGCTTGGCCAGCCGCCCCTCAGACAGGTCCGGGTGGGACCGGTAGAGGGTGTCGGTGACCACCACGCCGAGCACCGAGTCGCCGAGGAACTCCAGCCGCTCGTTGGTCGGCAGGCCGCCGTTCTCGTAGGCGTACGACCGGTGCGTCAGGGCGCGGTCGAGCAGCTCGGCGTCCAGCACCGGGCTGCCGAGTGCAGCACGCAAGTCGTCGTACGACGGCTCGCTCACGACGGATCCCGTCAGAGGACCTGGCGACGCTCGGAGCGTGCGCCGTACTGACCGCAGTCGGGGCAGGCGCGGTGGGGCAGGTGCTTGGAGCCGCACGCCGGGTTGCTGCAGGTCACCAGCGAGGGCGCAACAGCCTTCCACTGCGAGCGACGGTGACGCGTGTTGCTGCGCGACATCTTCCGCTTCGGGACTGCCATTGTCTCACTCCTTGGTCGGGCCGGTTTCGCGGCCGTGCTCATCGTCGGTCTGGTCTGTCAGCCCTTGGAGCGCCGCCCACCGGGGGTCGATCGGCTCGTCGTGCTGGTGGCCGGGATCGTCCGCGAGCCGCGCACCACACTCGATGCACAGACCCGGGCAGTCCTCCCGGCACAGCGGCTGGAACGGCAGTGAGAGCACCACCGCATCCCGCAGCAACGGTTCGAGGTCGAGCAGGTCGCCCTCCAACCGACTGACATCGTCGTCGCCCTCGTCGGTGGCGGTGTCGCTCTCCTCGTAGACGAAGAGCTCCTGCAGCTCCACCTCGACGTCGTCGTGGAGAGGCTCCAGGCACCGTGCACACTCACCGGCGAGCTCGGCGTGAGCCGTGCCGGTGACGAGAACACCCTCCATGACCGCCTCCAGCCGCAGGTCGAACTCGACCGGCGCACCTTCGGGGACACCGAGAACTTCGATGCCGAGATCTGCCGGCGCCGAAGCCGTGAACGACACCGTGCGCTGTGACCCCGGGCGGCGGCCGAGCTCGCGGGTGTCGAGCACGAGCGGCGCCCTCGGGTCGAGAGACACGTCGGAGTCACTTTCGTCATCGGGCACAACAGATCGCAGCCCACCGGGTCCGGCCCCCACCTGGCCTGAGGCCTGACGGGTCCCGAGCACGGCGAACCGCCGACAAGAGTACCGTCTGCCCGCCCCCGCGGCCAAAACCGGCGGAGGCTCAACGCTCGAGATGCTCCGGGAGCTTGATCCGGTCGACCTCGTCCTCGGTCAGCGAGTCCAGCGCGGAGCGGCCCGCGAGCCGCTCACGGCCGCGCTTGACCGCCTCCATCGTGCGCTCCAGCGTGATCTCGAAGTTGGCCAGCTTGCCGTCGACGTAGTCGTCGGTCTCCTTGCGCAGCCCGTCGGCCTCGGCGCGAGCATCGGCGAGCAGCTCCTCGGCCCGGACGTTCGCGAGCCGGAAGACCTCGGTGTCGGAGACCAGCCGGTCCCGCTCGTTGCGCGCGTCGGCGAGGATGTGCTCGGCCTCGCGCCGACCGTCGGCGATGACGTCGTCGCGGTCGCGCTCGATCTTGCGAGCCGACTCCAGCGCCCGATCGAGCTCGGTCTCGAGCTCGCGCAGCAGGTCCAGGAGCTCGGCGCGGTTGACCACCGCGGAGGCAGACATCGGCATCGACCGAGCCTGTTCGATCGCCTGCCGGATCTCGGCAAGCTTGACGCGCACGTCCACGGTGGACCTTTCTAGATGCAAGAGGCGAAATCCCTGGTCTCTACCCAGAAACCAGGTTCCTACCCCGTGCTACGACGATACGACCCCGGACAGTCGGTCGCACGCTATTCGCGGGCGCGTTCGGCGACCCGGGCGGTGAGGCGGTCGAGCACCAGGGGCGGCACCAGCGACGAGACGTCACCTCCGAAGGTCGCCACCTCCTTGACCAGGCTCGAGGCCAGGAAGGAGTACTCCGGGCTGGTCGGCACGAACACCGTCTCCACCGGAGCCAGGCTGGAGTTCATCTGCGCCATCTGCAGCTCGTAGTCGAAGTCGCTGACCGCACGCAACCCCTTCACGATCGCGTGGATGTCGCGCTCCTTGCAGAAGTCCACGAGCAGGCCGTGGAAGGCGTCGATCTTGACGTTGTCGAAGCCCGCGCAGACCTCGGTGAGCATGCCGATGCGCTCCTCGACCGAGAACATGCTCTTCTTCGACTTGTTGATCAGCACGGCCACGGTGACCTCGTCGAAGAGCGCCGAGGCCCGGGAGACGATGTCGATGTGCCCGTTGGTGACCGGGTCGAAGGATCCGGGACACACGGCTCTGCGCACTGCTGCTCCTCGGTTCACGGAGGCGTCGGGACAGCCTCGTCGGGCAGGCCTCCCGACCTGGTGGCGTGACCGTACCAAAGCGTGGTCTCGCCGTACTTCCGGGACCGCGCGGCGCTCAGCCCCGTCGGCCAGTCCGGCCCGCCGCTGCGGGTGGCACGCTCGACGACCACCACGGCACCTTCCGCGAGCCAGCCGTGCTCGGTGAGCGCGGCCAGGTCCTCGACGACCTCTGCGGTCGACAGGGGGTACGGCGGGTCGAGGAAGACCACGTCGTACGCCGCCGCCGGCGCGGCCGCGAGCACCCTGGCCACCGACCCGGTGACCACGTCGACCTGACCGAGCCCGAGCGTGCGCACGTTGTCCTTGATCAGCGCGGCCGTGCGTCGGTCGTGCTCGACGAGCGTGACGTGACCGGCACCTCGTGACCTCGCCTCGAGGCCGACCGCACCGGAGCCGGCGTACAGGTCCAGGAACCGGAGCCCGGTGATCGAGCCGAGGTCGGAGTCGAGGCTCGAGAACAGCGCCTCCCGGACCCGGTCGGAGGTGGGTCGGGTGCGGTCGCCAGGGGGTGCCTTGAGCCGGCGTCCACCGGCCGTGCCGCCGATGATCCGGGTCATGCCTTCTCCAGGTAGTCGGCCTGCTGCGACTCGTCGAGCCGGTGCACCTCCGCAGCGAGGGCAGGGTGGCTGCGCAGGGTCGGGTCGGCCGAGACCACCTCCACCGCCGCCTCACGCGCAGCGACGATCTCGTCCTCGTGCTCGAGCACGGAGAGCAGCCGCAGCCCGGACCTGCTGCCGGACTGGGCCGCACCCAGCACGTCGCCCTCCCGGCGCTGCTCGAGGTCGACCCGCGACAGCTCGAACCCGTCGGTGGTCGCGGCGACCGCCTCCAGTCGTTCGAGGGCGGCCGTGCCGCGCTCGGCCTGGGTGACCAGCAGGCACAGCCCCGGGTGACCACCCCGGCCGACGCGGCCACGCAGCTGGTGCAGCTGGGAGACGCCGAACCGGTCCGCGTCGAGGACCACCATCACCGTCGCGTTGGCCACGTCGACGCCGACCTCGATGACCGTGGTGGCGACCAGCACGTCGACCTCACCGTCGGCGAAGGAGCGCATCACCGTCTCCTTGCGGTCCGGCGCCATCCGACCGTGGAGCACCTCCACCCGCAGGCCCTTCAGGGCGCCCGCGGCCAGCAGCGGGGCGACCTCCTCGACCGCTGCGAGCCGGACGTCCTCGGCCTTGTCGTCGGGGTCCACGCGCGGACACACGACGTACACCTGGTGGCCGGCGTCGACCTCCTCCCGGACCCGCTGCCAGGCACGGTCGAGCCATGCCGGCTGGTAGCGCATCGGCACGACGCTGCTCTGGATCGGGGCCCGGCCGGCGGGCAGCTCGGTGAGCGTGGAGGTCTCCAGGTCTCCGAAGACGGTCATCGCGACCGTGCGCGGGATCGGGGTCGCGGTCATCACCAGCACGTGCGGCCGGCTCTCCCCCGCCTTGGCGGCCAGCGCGGCCCGCTGCTCGACACCGAACCGGTGCTGCTCGTCGACGACCACCAGGCCGAGGTCGGCGAACTGGACGTGCTCCTCGAGCAGCGCGTGGGTGCCGATCACGATCCCGGCCGCCCCGGAGGCGGCGTCGAGCAGGGCGCTGCGCCGCGCCGCCGCCCCCAGTGAGCCGGTCAGCAGCGCCACCTGGGTCGCGTGCTCGGCGCCTCCGAGCATCCCGGCGGCGGCGAGGTCCCCGAGCATCGCGGTGATGGAGCGGTGGTGCTGCTGGGCGAGCACCTCGGTCGGCGCGAGCAGCGCTGCCTGACCACCGGAGTCCACGACCCGCAGCATGGCGCGCAGCGCGACCACGGTCTTCCCGGAGCCGACCTCCCCCTGGAGCAGGCGGTGCATCGGGTGCCCGCCGGTGAGGTCACCGAGGATCTGCTCGCTCACCTGGCGCTGCCCCGCGGTGAGCTCGAAGGGCAGCTTCGCGTCGAACCGGTCGAGCAGGCCGCCCTCGACTCCCGGGCGCGACTGCGCGGGCAGCTGCGCGAGCTGTGCCCGGCGCCGCGCGAGCACGGTCTGGGTCACGAAGGCCTCCTCGAACCGCAAGGTGCGCTCGGCGGCCTTCTGGTCCGCCCACGAGTCGGGCCGGTGCATCCACTCCAGCGCCTGGCGGCTGCCGAGCAGGCCCTGCGCAAGCCGGACCGACGCCGGCACCGGCTCCGGGACGTCGTCGACGAGGTCGAGCGCGATCCCGATCGCCTTCTCCAGCTGCCAGCTCTGCACGGTCGCGGTCGCCGGGTAGAGCGTCATCAGGTTCGGCTGCCGCTCGAAGCTCTCGCGGGCCTGACCCTCGCCGTCCTCGCCGGCGCCCGCGAACAGCTGGGTCTGCGGGTTGGTCAGCTGCCACCGGTTGCGGAACCGGCCGATCTTGCCGGAGAACACGCCGTGCATGCCGACGGAGACGTGCTGCCGGCGCCAGTCCGCGATGTGCTTCTTCTTGTCGAAGAAGGTCAGCATCAGCTCGTGGTCGCCGGTGGCCACGACGACCTCCAGCCGCCACGCCATCCGGCCCGTGCGACGGTCGGGGTAGCTCTTCTGCTCCACCGAGAGCACCTGGGCGATCAGCGTCACGTGCTGGTCGACCTCGATCGCTCCGAGGTCGCTCAGGCTGCCCTTGGGGACGTAGCGGCGGGGGTAGTGCCGCAGCAGGTCGCCGACCGTGGTGTAGCCGAACGCCTGCTCGATCTTGCTCGCCTGCTTGCCCGCGACCGTGGCGAGCTTGGAGTCCCATCTGATCGTCGCCACTGCGAGGCCTACTCCACTCCCAGGAGCAACGGGTACCGCTCCTGGCCTCCGTCATACACCACGACGTCGACAGTCGGGTGCGCGGCGGCGAGGTAGTCGGCACAGCGCCCGGCGAGCGACGTACCGTCCGCCCCGGCCACGACCGTGACCAGCTCGCCACCACCGCCGAGCAGCCGCTCGAGCACCTCGGTCGCCACCGAGAACAGCTCCGAGCCGACGACGACGAAGTCCCCCTCGACCGCGCCCAGCACGTCGCCCGGCTCGCACGGGCCGGCGGTGGTGATCGCCTGACGCGCCGCCACCGTGACGGCGCCGGAGCGGGCGTGCCGTGCCGCGGAGGTCATCTGGAGCAGGTCCTCCTCGAAGGTCCGGCCCGGCTCGTGCACGGCGAGGGCGGCCAGGCCCTGCACCTGTGCGCTCGTCGGGATCACCGCGACCCGGACGTCGGTGCTCTCCCTGGCCGTCTGTGCGGCGGCCTCGGCGACGGCGCAGGAGTCCTTGTCGTTCGGGAGCACGATCACCTCGGCCGCGCCGGAGCCGTCGATCGCGGCGAGGATCTCGCCGGTCGAGGGGCGCCGGTCGCGGTGGCTGACCACCGTCGCGCCGGCCTCGGCGAAGAGCCGCTCGAGGCCCTCACCGGCGGCGACGACGACCACTGCGCGGCCCTTGCGTCCACCCGCGTGGCGCGGCTCCATGGCGACACCGAGGCGGGCGAGCTGCTCGGCGAAGTGGGTGACCCGGATCCGGTACGGCCGACCGGCCTCGATCCCGGCCTCGACCGCGGCGCCGACGTCGTCGACGTGCACGTGGACGTTCCAGAGACCGTCGCCGCCGACGACCACGAGGGAGTCGCCGAGAGGGGCCAGCCGGTGCCGCAGCTCCGGGACCGCGGCGTCGTCGGCCTCGAGCAGGTACATCACCTCGTAGGCCGGCCCGTCCGGGTGCAGGTCGTCGGTCGGCAGCGGCACCGGGATCGCGTGCACGCCGAGCCCGGCGTGCACGGGCATCGCGCGCTTGCCCGTGATCGCGGTCTCGGCGGCGTCGAGCACGACGCACAGGCCCCGGCCGCCCGCGTCGACGACACCGGCGTCGCGCAGCGCCTTGAGCTGCTCCGGCGTGTGGACCAGCGCCTCACGAGCTGCCGCGGCGGCGGCCCGGATCACGTGGCCCAGCCGGCTGGTCGGGTCGCCCGCGGCCGCGAGCGCGGCGTCGCTGGCCGCCCGCGCGACCGTGAGGATCGTGCCCTCCACCGGCTCGCCCACCGCGGCGTAGCTCGCCTCGGTGGCACGGTGCATGCCCTCCGCGAGGACGACGGCGGCCCGGTCGTCCGGCTGCGCCTCGCCGATCCGCTTCAGCAGGGCACCGACGAGCTGGGACATGATCACCCCGGAGTTGCCCCGCGCCCCCAGCAGCGCGCCGCGGGAGTAGGCCGCCAGCGCTGCTCCCAGGTCGCAGGCAGGGTCCTGCTGCACGCGTTCGCGGAGCATCGAGCGGGCAGACTCGAGGGTCAGGAACAGGTTCGTGCCGGTGTCGCCGTCGGGGACCGGGTAGACGTTGAGGGCGTCGATCTCCTCGCGGGCCTCCCCGAGCGCCTCGAGCACGACGTCGGCGAAGCGTACGATCGTCGGCAGGTCGAAGGCGGTGCCCGCGTCACCGTGGTGCGTCAACCCAGCCCCTTCCGTCGTACGCCGGCTTCCTGGTGACCGGCGTCACGCCGGGAGCCTGCCAGGGTAGTGCGTGCGGTCCGATTCGCCTCCGGGCGGGCCCATCGGATACTCTTGTGCGGTTGCCTCGGCACCGTGACGCCCCCTGCGTGGCCGTCCGGGCAGGGCACCTCGTCAGTGGTAAGAGCAATCTAGTCTTCTCAGGAGTTCACGGTGGCTGCCGTCTGTGACATCTGCGCCAAGAAGCCCGGCTTCGGTCACAACCGGCCGTGGTCGCGCAAGATTACGAAGCGTCGCTTCAACCCCAACATCCAGCGTGTCCGCGCGACGGTCGACGGTGCCCCCAAGCGACTGAACGTCTGCACCGGCTGCCTCAAGGCCGGCAAGGTCACCCGCTGACCTGACCACAGCTCGACAGGTTGGGCCGCGCCCCGGTGGGGGCGGGC
>JBMOMG010000156.1:0-16327 GCA_049323155.1 Actinomycetota bacterium
AACCACCCCCCGGCCACCGCGTCGGCTCGTCGTGCCCCGCCTGGGGATCGACGCCAAGGTGGTCGGGGTCGAGGCGCCCGGCGGTGTCCTGCTGCCGCCGGCCGACCCTCAGGTGCTGGGGTGGTGGCGCTCGGGCGCCCGCCCCGGCGCCGTACGCGGCTCCGCCCTGATCACCGGCCACACGGTGAGCAGCGGCGGCGGGGCCTTCGACGACCTCGAGCGGCTACGCCGTGGTGACCGGGTGAGGGTCCGTACGGCGGCCGGGTCGCTGCTCTACGAGGTCAGCGGCGTCCGGATCTACCGCAAGGCCGGCCTGGCCCGGGACGCCGCGGAGCTGTTCAGCCAGTCCGTGCCCGGACGGCTGGTGCTCGTCACCTGCGAGGACTGGAACGGCACGACGTACCTCAGCAACGCCGTCGTCGTCGCCGAACCCGTGCCCTGACCGCGCCGCCGGGGTCCGGATCGCGGACCGCCGGCCACGCTCGTCGCCGGCCCGGGAGAGCATGAGGGAACATGCTGGACCGCTCGGTTGTTCAAACCAGACCGGCAGTCCGAAAACCCACGAGGAGCACGCGTGTCCCTTCCAGCCCTGGTCGAGCCCGCCGACGAGCTCACCATCGACGAGGTCCGCCGATACAGCCGGCACCTGATCATCCCCGACGTCGGGATGACTGGGCAGAAGCGGCTGAAGAACGCCCGGGTGCTGGTGATCGGCGCCGGTGGTCTCGGCAGCCCGGCGCTGCTCTACCTCGCCGCTGCCGGTGTCGGCACGATCGGCATCGCGGAGTTCGACGAGGTCGACGAGTCCAACCTGCAGCGCCAGATCATCCACGGGCAGAGCGACATCGGGAAGTCCAAGGCGCAGTCGGCCAAGGAGTCGATCCTCGAGGCCAACCCGTACGTCGACGTCGTGCTCCACGAGGGCCGGCTCGACAACGACAACGTGCTGGGCATCTTCGAGCAGTACGACCTGATCGTCGACGGCACCGACAACTTCGCGACCCGCTACATGGTCAACGACGCCGCCGTCCTTCTCGGCAAGCCCTACGTGTGGGGGTCGATCTACCGCTTCGACGGGCAGGCGTCGGTGTTCTGGGCCGAGCACGGCCCCTGCTACCGCTGCCTCTACCCCGAGCCCCCGCCGCCGGGCATGGTGCCCTCGTGCGCCGAGGGCGGCGTGCTCGGCGTGCTGTGCGCCAGCGTCGGCTCGATCCAGGTCAACGAGGCGATCAAGCTGCTGACCGGGATCGGCGAGCCGATCCTCGGACAGCTGATGATCTACGACGCCCTCGAGATGGAGTACCGCAAGATCAAGGTCCGCAAGGACCCCAACTGCGCGATCTGCGGCGAGAACCCGACGGTGACCGAGCTGATCGACTACGACGCGTTCTGCGGTGCGATCAGCGAGGCCGCGGCGGACGCCGCCGCCGGCTCGACGATCTCGGTGACCCAGCTCGAGACGATGCTCAAGGAGCGGGAGAACGGCGAGCGCGACTTCGTGCTGATCGACGTGCGCGAGCCCAACGAGTTCGAGATCAACCAGATCCCCGGCTCGGTGCTGATCCCCAAGGGCGACTTCCTCAACGGCACC
Organism: Actinomycetota bacterium; assembly: GCA_049323155.1. Classification (GTDB taxonomy): domain Bacteria; phylum Actinomycetota; class Actinomycetes; order Propionibacteriales; family Nocardioidaceae; genus Nocardioides_C. The sequence goes on from JBMOMG010000156.1 coordinate 1,592, forward strand.
GCCATCGAGCAGCTGCCGCACGACAAGCAGATCGTGCTGCACTGCAAGTCCGGCGTGCGGTCCGCGGAGGCGCTCGCGGTGGTGAAGGGCGCGGGGTTCAACGACGCCGTGCACGTGGGCGGCGGCGTGGTGGCCTGGGTGAACCAGATCGACCCGTCGCAGCCGTCGTACTAGACCAGCGTTTGGGGCGTGACCTCCCGAGGGCATCGTCGTTGTGCTTGCCACAACCCTGATGCTCTCGGGAAGGAGCACACCTTCATGGCCGTTCGGACCCGCGCCGCTGTTGCCACGCTCGCCAGCGCCGTCCTCGCCACCGCCGCCATCGCGGCGACCAGCACGTCGACCGCAGCCGCCCCCACCTGGGCGCCCGCGGACTCCGCGACCATCCACCCGGGCGTGCAGATGTACACCGCAGGCGCCCAGTGCACCGGCAACTTCGTCTTCACCGACAGCTCCTCCAACGTCTACGTCGGCTACGCCGCGCACTGCGCCGGCACCGGCGAGGCCACCGACACCGACGGCTGCGACGCGGGCTCCCTGCCGCTCGGCACGAAGGTCGACTTCGTCGAGGGCGGCAGCCTGGTGACCTCCGGCCAGACGGTCGGCACCGGCACCCTGGTCTACAGCAGCTGGCTGGCCATGCAGGAGGCGGGCACCACCGACGCCGACACCTGCGCCTACAACGACTTCGCGCTGGTCAAGGTCGACTCGCAGTACGTCGGCGACGTCAACCCCTCCATCCCGTTCTGGGGTGGCCCGATGGGCATCAACACCGACGGCACCGGGATCGGTGAGACGGTGTACTCCTTCGGCAACTCCAGCCTCCGCGGGGGCATCGAGGTGCTCTCGCCGAAGCAGGGCACGAGCCTCGGCACCTCCGGCGGCGGGTGGACCCACCCGGTCTACACCCTGACCCCGGGAGTCCCCGGTGACTCGGGCAGCGCCTTCCTCGACGCCGAGGGCAACGCGCTCGGCACCCTGTCGACGCTGGCTCTGGCACCGCTGGCCGGTTCCAACGGTGTGGGCGACCTGAACCACGAGCTCAACTTCGCCAAGCAGCACTCCGGCATCGCCGGTCTGTCCCTGGTCCAGGGCACCGAGCCGTTCTCGCCGCTGCTCTGATCCCTGCCCAGCACGTCGAGCAGGGCCCGCTCCCCAGCCGGAGCGGGCCCTGTGTCTTCCCGGAGGTAGTTGTGCCCACCCCTCGCACCGCACGTCGCCGTCCTGTCCGCCGGCTGGCCCTGGCTCTCGCCGCTCTGCTGAGCGTCGCACCTGCGAGCCCGTCCCTGGCCGTCGCGCCGGCCGACGGAGGACGCTGGGCCCCGGCTGACCGGGCGACGATCACGCCCGGGGTGCAGATGTACACCGCAGGCGGCCAGTGCACCGGCAACTTCGTGTTCACCGACCGGCGCCGGCGCGTCTACGTCGGCTACGCCGCGCACTGTGCGGGCACCGGCGAGGCGACCGACACGGACGGCTGCCGGGCGGGCTCCCTGCCCCTGGGCACGCGTGTCCGGTTCGCTCGCGGCGGCTCAGCCGTCACCGAGGGCACGACGGTGGGGTCGGGCCGGCTCGTCTACAGCTCCTGGCTCACCATGCGCCGGCTGGGCACGGACGATCCGGACGCCTGCGCCTACAACGACTTCGCCCTGGTCCGGGTGGGCCCGGCACACGTACGCAAGGTCAACCCGAGCGTGCCGTTCTGGGGCGGTCCCGTGGGGCTGCGCCGGACCCGCCCCGCCGAGGGCGAGACCGTGCACTCCTTCGGCAGCTCCAGCCTGCGCGGCGGGCTCGAGCCGCTCTCACCCAAGCAGGGGCTCGCGCTCAGCAGCTCCGGCGGCGGCTGGAGCCACCTGGTCCTCACCCTGACCCCCGGTGTCCCGGGCGACTCCGGCAGCGGGTTCCTCGACGCGGAGGGCCGAGCCGTCGGCACGCTGTCCACGCTGACCATCGCGCCGCTGGCCGGGTCGAACGGGGTCGGCGACCTGCACCGCGAGCTCGCCTTCGCGCGCCGGCACGCCGGCATCCCCGGGCTCCGGCTGGTGCGCGGGACCGAGGAGTTCTCCCCGATCCTGTGAGCTCGCGGCACTACCCTGGGCGCCGTGGACCGTGAGGAGTACGTCGAGCGGGTGCTCGCCGTGGTCGAGACGATCCCGCCCGGCCGCGTGATGAGCTACGGCGCGATCGCCGAGGTGGTCGGCGTCGGCGGCCCGCGACAGGTCGGCCGGGTGATGTCGATCGAGGGCTCCGCCGTACCGTGGTGGCGGGTCGTGCGCGCCGACGGCGGCCTGCCGGTGTGCCACGACGGCGAGGCGCTGGCCCACCACCGCGCCGAGGGAACCGCGATGCGTGGCTCCGGCCGGGTCGACATGGCGGTGGCCGCGTGGTGGCCGGACGCGGGCGAGGAACCTGTCGGTCGGCTCTGATGAGATGGGGAGCATGACGAAGTACCGCCTCGTGCCCCCGACCGCGGGACGCACCGCCGCGCCGCTGCTGGACTCCTTCCAGCAGTCGGTGGTCGACCACGAGGCCGGTCCGTTGCTGGTGCTGGCCGGCCCGGGCACGGGCAAGACCACCACCCTGGTCGAGGCGATCGTCGACCGGATCGAGCGGCGCGGGGTCTCCCCGGAGGCCGTGCTCGCCCTCACGTTCAGTCGCAAGGCCGCCGAGCAGCTGCGGGACCGGGTGACCGCACGCGTCGGCCGGACGATGTCGACCGCATTGAGCTCGACCTTCCACTCCTTCGCCTACGGCCTGGTGCGCGCGCACGGCCCCAAGGGTCTGTACGACGAGCCGCTGCGCCTGCTGAGCGCTCCAGAGCAGGACGTGGTGCTCCAGCGGCTGCTGACCCACGAGGCCGAGTCCGTGCGTTGGCCGGCCTCGCTGGACCGGGCGGTCGGCACCCGGGGATTCGCCCGTGAGGTGCAGAACGTCCTCGCCCGCGCCCGCGAGAAGGGCCTGGACCCGGCCGACCTGGTCGAGCTGGGTCGTCGCGAGGACCATCCCGCGTGGGAGGCCGCGGGGCTGTTCATGGAGCAGTACCTCACCATCCTCGACAACGAGAGCGCGATCGACTACCCCGAGCTGGTCGCCCGCGCGGTCGCGCTCGCCGAGCAGCCCGAGGTGCAGCAGCGGCTCCGCCGGCAGTACTCCTGGGTCTTCGTCGACGAGTACCAGGACACCGACCCCGCGCAGGTGCGGCTGCTCCAGGCCCTCGCCGGCGACGGGCGCAACCTGGTCGTGGTCGGCGACCCGGACCAGTCGATCTACGCCTTCCGGGGTGCCGAGGTGCGGGGGATCCTCGACTTCCCCGACCAGTTCCGGACCCGGGAGGGCGAGCGTGCGCGCACGGTCGCACTGCGGGTGACCCGCCGATTCGGGCCGGTGCTGCTCGAGGCCTCGCGCGCCGTCGCCGGAGGGATCCCGACCAAGGGCGCGATCGACGCCGAGCTGTTCGGGGCGTTCCGCAACCCCCGCCCCACCGAGACCCCGTTCGGGCCGGGCGAGGTCGTCGTGCGCACCTTCGACACCCCCCGGGCAGAGGTGGAGCACGTCGCCGACCTGCTCCGCCGCGCTCACCTCGAGGACGGCATTCCCTGGTCGCAGATGGCCGTGCTGGTCCGCTCCGGCCGCAGCTCGATCCCGGCGCTGCGCCGCGGCCTCGGTGCCGCGGGGGTGCCCGTGGAGGTCGCAGCCGACGACACGCCGCTGGTGCGGGAGCCGGCCGTGGCGACCCTGCTCGACGCTCTCCACATCGTGGTCCACCTCGACGACACCGATCGTGGCGACCCCGACTACGTCGGCACGGACCGGATCGAGTCCCTGCTCGCCTCCCCGCTGGCCGGCCTCGACGCCACCGAGGTGCGTGCTCTCGCGCGGGGCCTGCGGGCGCGCGAGAAGGCCGCAGCCGGCTCCGCGGACCGCACGCCCCGGCCCTCGCCGGAGCTGCTGCGGGAGGCGGTGCTCCAGCCCGACGTGCTGGCGGGCGTGGAGGGCCGGGCGGCGGCGAAGGTCACCCGGCTCGGCCGGCTGCTGCGGGAGGCGCGCGAGCAGCTCGACGCCGGCGCCACCGCCGAGGAGGTGCTGTGGACGCTGTGGAGCGGCACTCGGTGGCCGCAGCGGCTCCGGGGGATGGTGGACGAGGGCGGCGCCGCGGCCCGCATGGCCCACCGCGACCTCGACGCGCTGTGCGCGTTGTTCGACGTGGCCGCGCGCACCGAGGAGCAGCGCGGGCACACCAGCGTCGCGAGCTTCCTGGCGACCTTGGTCGCTCAACAGATCCCCGCCGACACCCTCGCCGAGCGGGGGGTCCGTGGCGACGCGGTCCGCCTGTTGACCGCCCACCGCTCCAAGGGCCTGGAGTGGCGGCTCGTCGTCGTGGCCCAGGTGCAGGAGGACGGCTGGCCCGACCTGCGGCGCCGGAGCACGCTTCTGCAGGCGGACCGGATCGGCGCCGACGGGATCCTCCCGCCGGTGACCACGGCGTCACTGCTGGCCGAGGAGCGGCGGCTGTTCTACGTCGCCTGCACCCGAGCCGGCCAGCGGCTGCTGGTCACCGCGGTGCAGTCCCCGGAGGAGGACGGCGACCAGCCGTCGCGCTTCCTCGACGACCTCGGCGTTCCGGTGGTCCCGGTCAAGGGCCGTCCGCCGCGCCCGCTCTCGCTGGCCGGCCTCGTCGCCGACCTGCGTCGCACGGCCTCCGACCCCGACGCATCCGACGCGCTGCGCCAGGCCGCAGCCAAGCGACTGGCCCGGCTCGCCGTGGTCACCGCCAACGGCAAGCCGCTGGCGCCGCAGGCCGACCCTGCCCACTGGTGGGGCACCCGCGGCCGCAGCCTCGCGGACCACCCGGTCCGCAGCGCCGACGAGCCGGTCCGGCTCTCTGCCAGCGCGCTCGAGGCGATCCTGGCCTGCCCGGCCAAGTGGTTCCTCGAGCGTGAGGCCGGGGGCGCGACCCCGTCCACGGCGGCCCAGGGGTTCGGCCTGGTCGTGCACGCGCTGGCCGACCGGATCGGCAAGGGCGAGCTCGCCGGCAGCGACGACCTGATGGCCTACGTCGACCGGGTCTGGACCCGGTTGCACTTCCGGACCCCGTGGTCGAGCACCCGCGAGCGGCAGGAGGTCGAGGCCGCCCTGCGCCGGTTCCTGGCCTGGCACTCGCGACCCGGCGCCCGCACCGTGATCGGCACCGAGCAGCACCTCGCCGCCGAGGTCACGCTGCCCGACGGGTCACAGGTGCGCCTCAACGGCTACGCCGACCGGCTCGAGCTCGACGAGGACGGTCGCGTGGTGGTGATCGACCTGAAGACCTCGAAGTACCCTCCCGCCGACAAGGACCTGCCCACCAACGCCCAGCTCGGGCTGTACCAGTACGCCGTCGACCACGGCGCGGCCGACGAGCTCCTCGCCGAGCACCCCGACCGGGCGCCGGGGCCGGTGCGCGCCGGAGGCGCCGAGCTGGTGCAGCTGCGCAAGGAGGTGCGCGGCGCGGCGAAGGTGCAGCCCCAGGCACCGCAGGAGCCGGATGCCGATGGGCACCTGCCGATCGAGAAACAGCTGATGGAGGCGGTGCGCGTGGTGCGCGGCGAGGCGTTCGAGGCTCGAGCCGGCGCCCACTGCGACCACTGCTCCTTCCACGCGATCTGTCCGGTCAAGGGCGCCGGTACGGTGCTGTCGTGACCGGGCCGTTCCGTCCCCGGCCGGTGGACACCCCCGAGCAGCTGCGCGCGCTGATGCAGGAGGACTTCACCTTCAGCGACCAGCAGTTCGCGGTGGTGACCGCGCTGCTGTCGCCGCACGTCGTGATCGCCGGTGCCGGCTCGGGCAAGACCACCGTGATGGCCGCCCGGGTGGTGTGGCTGGTGGCCACCGGCCAGGTCCGCCCCGACCAGGTGCTCGGCCTCACCTTCACCACCAAGGCCGCGGGCGAGCTCGCCTCCCGGATCAGGTCGGGCCTTCGCGCGGCAGGGATCCTGCCTCCACCCGGTGCCCGGCGCCTGCTCACCGACGAGGAGATGGCGGAGGAGCCCGAGGAGCCCGTGGTGGCGACCTACAACGCCTACGCCGCGGGGCTGCTCACCGAGCACGGCCTGCGGATCGGCCACGAACCCGACACCCGGGTCATCGCCGACGCGTCGCGCTACCAGCTCGCCGCCCGCGCGATCGCCCGCTACGACGGCCGGGTCGAGCTGCTCAGCGACCACCCGCCCACGGTGATCAACTACCTGCTCGCCCTCGACGGCGCGATGGCCGAGCACCTGCTCACCCCCGACGACGTGCGTGCCTTCCACGCCGAGCAGCGTCCCCGTGTCGTCGCCGCCAAGGCGGCCGAGACCGGGAAGACGAAGATCGCCGAGGTCGACAAGGTGCTCAGCTCCATCGACCGGCGCGAAGAGCTCCTCGGCCTCGTCGAGGCCTACCGCAGGTTGAAGGCGCACCTGGGGCTGATGGACTTCTCCGACCAGATCGCACTCGGCGCCCGGCTGGCCTCCGAGCAGCCCGAGGTCGGCACGGCCGAGCGCGAGCGCTACCGGATCGTGCTCCTCGACGAGTACCAGGACACCTCCGTCGCCCAGGCCACGATGCTGAGCCGGCTCTTCTCCGGTGACTCTCCGGAGCAGGGCCGGGGGCACGCGGTCACCGCCGTCGGCGACCCGAACCAGGCGATCTACGGCTGGCGCGGCGCGTCGGTGTCCAACATCCTCGGCTTCGGCCGCGACTTCCCGCGTGCCGACGGTTCGCCCGACGTCGACACGTTCTCGCTGACCGTCAACCGGCGTTCCGACGGGCGGATCCTCGAGCTGGCCAACGCGCTGGCCCGGCCGCTGTACAACCGGATGCCGCAGGTGCAGCCCCTCGAGCCGAAGCCGGGTGCGGCACCCGGCACGGTCCGCAGTGCGGTGCTCGAGACCTATCCGGAGGAGCTCGCCCACCTTGCCCGCGAGGTGATCCGCGCCCACGACGAGATGTCTGAGCCGGCGTGGTCGAAGATCGGGGTGCTCACCCGCGACAACTCCCACGCCGCGGACGTCTTCGACGCCCTGAGCGGGGCGGAGGTGCCGGTCGAGATCGTCGGCCTGCAGGGCCTGCTCAGGTTGCCCGAGGTGGCCGAGGTGGTCGCCACCTTGACGGTGCTCCACGACCTGACCGCCAACGCCGAGCTGCTCACCTTGCTGTCGGGGCCACGCTGGGCGGTCGGAGCGCGCGACCTGGCGCTGCTGGGCCGGCGGGCCAGGCAGCTCGCCGACGTCGCCGGCGCCGGTGCCCGAGAGGCCGTCCGCAGCGTCGACGAGGAGCTCGCCGCGGCGGTGGAGGGCGCCGACCCGACCGAGGTGGTCTCGCTCGGTGACGCCCTGGACGACCCCGGCGACCTGCCCTACTCCACCGAGGCTCGCGAGCGGTTCGGGTTGCTCTCCCGCGAGCTGCGGGACCTGCGCGGCTACGCCGGCGAGCCGCTGCTCGACCTCGTGCGCCGGATCATCGACACCACCGGCATCGACGTCGAGCTCGCCTCGTCCGTCAGCCCGGCTGCACACGCGCGACGCGACAACCTCGACCTCTTCGTCAAGGCGGTGGCCGACTTCCAGGCCGTCGACGGCAACGTCACCCTGCCTGCGCTGCTCGCCTACCTCCAGGCCGAGGACGAGCACGGCAACGGCCTCGACGTGGCCACCCCGACCGAGGCGGACTCGGTGAAGCTGCTGACCGTGCACCGGGCCAAGGGCCTGGAGTGGGACGCGGTGTTCCTGGTCGGAGTCGCCGAGGACAAGTTCCCCACCTCGCGGGCCCGCACCAAGTGGACCGCCGGTCCCGACGTGCTGCCCTACCCGCTGCGCGGGGACGCCGCCGACCTGCCGGTGCTCAAGGGCTACTCGGCCGAGGAGCTCAAGGACTTCGCCGCGGCCTGCAAGGACCACGAGCTCGAGGAGGAGCTGCGTCTGGGCTACGTCGCCTTCACCCGGGCGCGACACCTGCTGTCGGTGTCGTCGTACTGCTGGAGCGCCTCCCGGCAACGCTCCCTGGGCCCCTCGGCCTACCACCAGGTCGTGCGCACCAAGCTCCAGGAGTGGGGGGAGCGCTGGGAGCCCTGGCTCGACAAACCCGCGAAGGAGGCGGACAACCCGCTGCGTGCCCAGCCCGTCAGCCGACCCTGGCCGGTCGAGGCGCACGCCGCCGAGGTGGCCAGACGAGCGGAGGCTGCAGCGCTGGTGCGGTCGGCGGTCGCGGACCTGCAAGCCTCGGGAGGGGCGGAGCAGCTGCCGCTCGACGCCGGGCTCACCGCCGAGGAGGCCGCGCAGGTCACGGTGTGGGACGACGAGCTCGACCGGCTCCTCGAGGAGGCGCGAGCCGGGATCTCCGACGAGGTGGTGGTGCCGCTGCCCTCCAGCCTGTCCGCGACCTCGCTCGCCCGGCTCCGTGACGACGCCCAGGCTCTGGCCGCCGACCTGGCCAGGCCGATGCCGCGCAAGCCATCGCCGGCGGCGCGGTTCGGCACACGGTTCCACGCCTGGGTCGAGGCACGGTTCGGGCAGCAGCAGCTGGTCGACCTCGACGAGCTGCCTGGCCGCGGTGACGAGGGCATCGAGGACGAGCGCGAGCTGCACGAGCTGGTGGAGCGGTTCACCGCAGGACCGTTCGGCGACCGGGTGCCGCACGCGATCGAGCCGCCGTTTGCCCTGGTGCTCGCCGGGCAGGTGGTGCGCGGTCGCATCGACGCGGTCTACGAGACCGACACCGGGTTCCTCGTCGTGGACTGGAAGACCAACCAGCAGCAGACCGCCGACCCGCTCCAGCTGGCGATCTACCGCGTCGCCTGGGCTGAGCTGGCCGGCGTCCCGGTCGACCACGTCCGGGCGGCGTTCTACTACGTCCGGACCGGGGACCTCGTCCAGCACGACGACCTCCCCGGCCGCGCCGAGCTCGAGCACCTCATCGCCGGGACCCACTGAACTCGTCCTGGCTCGTGCAGAAGGCTTCCGGTCGACTCGGTTGCGCAGGTGAGACCGACCTGCGCGGCGTGGTCTGCCCGGTGGCGGGACTGGGCACAAACCGCAGCCGGCCGTCCGGATTGGGCAAGAACCGCAAGCTCGAGCGACGGTCGCTGCTGTTCGTGCCCATTTCGCGGGCGCACCTGCTGTTCGTGCCCACTCCTGGCCTCAGGCGAGGATCTTCAGGCGAGCATCGCGTCGAGCGCGATCTCGACCATGTGGCCGAAGGTCTGCTCGCGTTCGAGAGCCGTGGTCTCCTCACCGGTGACGATGTGGTCAGAGACGGTGCACGCGGTCAGGGCGCGACGGCCGAACCCGGCGGCGAGGGTGTACAACGCGGCCGCCTCCATCTCGACGGCGAGCACGCCGTAGTCGACCATCCGCTTGGTCAGCTCGGGCCGAGCGCTGTAGAAGGAGTCGCTGGAGAAGATCAACCCGACCTTGGTCTGCACGGGCAGGTGCTTCGCCTCCGCCGCGTCGTAGGCCGCCCGCAGCAGGCCGAAGTCGGCGACCGGGGCGTAGTCGAGACCCTCGAAACGGATCCGGTTCATCGACGAGTCGGTGCAGGCACCCGAGGCGAGCACGATGTCGCGCAGCCTCAGGTCCTCGCTCAGCGCACCGCACGAGCCGACCCGGATGATCGTCTGGACGTCGTACTCCGCGAACAGCTCGTGCGCGTAGATCGCCAGCGACGGCTGACCCATGCCCGACCCCTGCACCGACACCCGCTCCCCGCGGTAGCGGCCGGTGTAGCCGAACATCCCGCGCACCTGCGAGTAGAGCTCGGCTCCCTCGAGGAAGTGCTCGGCGATCCACTTCGCGCGCAGCGGGTCACCGGGCATCAGGACGTGGGGGGCAATCTGCCCGGGTTCGGCTGAGATGTGGGTGCTCATGGCCGCATCCTAGGCTCGGAGTCGTGACCCCTCACCACGATCCTGGCTCCACCCCGCCGCAGATCGCGTTGTCGGTCCGTGCCCACGACAGGGTCGGGCACCGACGTACCGACGACGCCTGGCTCGCGGAGACCTGGGCCTCACCGACGACCCGCGTGCTGCTGCTGGCTCGTGGCCACTTTCCCGTCGCCGAGGACGGTACGGCGGTGCGCTGGCTGAGCCCGCCCGAGGCGCCGGAGGGGCAACGCGTCTTCCTCGGCCAGAGCGGAGACGTCGCGCACTTCGCCGTGCTGCTCGACGAGCCGCAGGAGGACTGGGCGAACCTGCGGATGGTCGGCCCGGCGCTCACCACCGAGGACGCCAGCCTGCTGGTCCACGCGGTGGCGCTGGCGGAGTGGCACCACGCGCACCGCTTCTGCTCGCGGTGCGGCAGCCGGCTGGAGGTCGCCGCGGCCGGCCACGTGCTGACCTGCACCGGCTGCGGGCGCCAGCACTTCCCGCGCACCGACCCGGCGGTGATCATGCTCGTCACCGACGGCGACGACCGGGCGCTGCTCGGCCGCCAGCCGCGCTGGCCGGAAGGTCGGTTCTCGACGCTGGCCGGCTTCGTCGACCCGGGGGAGTCCCTCGAGGACGCCGTGCGCCGCGAGGTCGCCGAGGAGGTCGGCGTCGAGGTCGGCGAGGTGACCTACCTCGGCAACCAGCCGTGGCCGTTCCCGGCGAGCCTGATGGTCGGCTTCTTCGCGCACGCGCTGACCACCGACATCGAGGTCGACGCCGACGAGATCAGCGAGGCCCGGTGGTTCACACGCGAGCAGATGCGTGCTGAGGCCGAGGCCGGGACGCTGCTCCTGCCCGGACGGATCTCGATCTCGCGGACGCTGATCGAGAGCTGGTACGGCGGGCCGCTGCCCGGCCACTGGTAGCCGGGGACGGCGCGGTCAGTTCAGGGACGCCAGCTTGGCCTTGACCTCGGCGAGCGAGGGGTTGGTCTGGGCCGAGCCGTCCTTGTAGATCATCGTCGGGACGGTCTGGTTGCCGCCGTTGACCTGCATCACCAGGACCGCCGCCTCCTCGTCACGGTCGATGTCGACCACGTCGTAGGCGATGCCCTCACGGTCGAGCTGCTTGCGCAGCCGGAAGCAGTAGCCGCACCACTGCGTGGAGTACATCGTGACGGCTGCTCCGGAGGTGGCCGGTGAGCTGGCAGGCATGAACTGTCCCTTCTGACGTCTACCCTGAGGGCTGGCGCTGTCCGGCCCCGCTGGCGCGGACCGGACACACAACGAGCCGTGCCGCCACGGCTCGCATCCAGCACAACACCCGATGTGAGGAGATTGTTCCGCGTGGTCGCCTTCGACCCCTCCGCCGGTCTCGGCGCAGCCTCGGCGGACCGCCTGCTCGAGGCTCTCGACCCGGAGCAGCGGGAGGTCGCGCTCGCGCTGCGCGGGCCCGTGCGTGTGCTCGCCGGTGCGGGCACCGGCAAGACCCGCGCGATCACCCATCGGATCGCCTACGGTGTGGCCACCGGCATCTACAACCCCTCCGAGGTGCTCGCCGTCACGTTCACCACTCGCGCGGCGGGCGAGATGCGCACCCGGCTGCGCGAGCTCGGAGCGGGCGGGGTGCAGGCGCGCACCTTCCACTCCGCCGCCCTGCGCCAGGCCCGCTACTTCTGGCCCCGGGTGTACGGCGGTGAGCTCCCCGTGCTGACCGAGTCCAAGCTCCCCCTGCTGGGCAACGCCGCCCGGCGCAACCGGATCCAGACCGACCAGGCGACCCTGCGCGACCTGGCCTCGGAGGTCGAGTGGGCCAAGGTGAGCAACGTCCGTCCGGACGACTACGCCAAGGTCGCGGAGGCCCGGGGTCGGTCGGTCTCCGGCCACGACCCGGCCACGATCGCCCGGGTGTTCGCCACCTACGAGGAGGTCAAGCGCGACCAGGGCCGGATGGACATGGAGGACGTCCTGCTGATCACCGCCGCGTTGCTGGCCGAGGACGAGCGGGTCGCGGCCGAGGTGCGCCGGCAGTACCGCTGGTTCGTGGTCGACGAGTTCCAGGACGTCAGCCCGATCCAGTCCGCGCTGCTCGACCTGTGGCTCGGCGGACGCGAGGACCTGTGCGTCGTCGGCGACCCGGCGCAGACCATCTACTCCTTCGCCGGGGCCAGCGCGAGCTACCTGGTCGACTTCCCCAAGCGCCACCGCGGCACCACCTCGCTGGAGCTGGTGCGCAACTACCGGTCGACGCCGCAGGTGGTGGCCGCGGCCAACCAGCTCCTGGCCGGCACCCCGTCGGCCGGGGTGTCGCTGCGGTCGCAGCAGGCGGCAGGTCCGGAGGTCGGCTACGCCGAGCACACCGACGAGGTCGCGGAGGCCGAGGCGGTCGCGGCCCAGATCCTGGACCTCCAGCGCGCCGGGGTGCCGATGCGTGAGGTCGCCGTGCTCTTCCGGGTCAACGCGCAGTCGGAGGCGTTCGAGGAGGCGCTCGCGGCGCGTGGCATCCCCTACGTCGTGCGCGGCGCGGCCAGGTTCTTCGAGCGCGCCGAGGTGCGCCAGGCGGTGACCCTGCTGCGGGGCAACGCCCGGAGCGACGGCGGCTCCGGTGACGGTCTCGTCGCCGACGTCAAGGCGGTCCTCGCCGGGATGGGCTGGACCGAGCAGGCGCCGACCGGAAGGGGCAACGTCCGCGACCGGTGGGAGTCCCTGCAGGCGATCGTGTCGCAGGCCGAGGAGTTCTCGGAGGCCCACGCCGAGGGCGACCTCACCGGGTTCGTCGCCGAGCTCGACCGCCGCGCCGCCGAGCAGCACGCACCGGTGGCCCAGGGCGTGACGCTGGCGACCCTGCACGCCGCGAAGGGCCTCGAGTGGGACGCGGTGTTCCTGGTCGGCATGCACGAGGGCACCATGCCGATCGTCTACGCCGAGGGCGCCGCGGCGGTGGAGGAGGAGCGGCGGCTGCTCTACGTCGGGATGACCCGGGCCCGGGAGCGGCTCTCGGTCTCGTGGTCGCTGGCCAGGTCGCCGGGGGGCCGGTCGACCCGCAAGCCGTCGCGGTTCCTCACCGGACTGCGCCCTCAGGTCGGCTCCGACCGCGCCGCGGAGGGTCGCTCCGCGCGCTCGCGCAGCAAGCGGGGGATCGCGCACTGCCGGGTCTGCAACGCACCGCTCAGCACCACCGCCGAGCGCAAGGTCGGCCGCTGCGAGGGCTGCCCGGCCTCCTACGACGAGGAGCTCTTCGAGCGACTCCGTGCGTGGCGGGTGGCCCGCGCCGCGCAGGAGAAGGTGCCGGCGTACGTCGTCTTCACCGACCTGACCCTGCAGGCGATCGCCGAGGTGCGCCCCAGCGACCCAGCCGCGCTGCTGCGCGTCAGCGGCGTCGGTCCGGCGAAGATCGACAAGTACGCCGACGACGTGCTCGCCCTGGTCGCCGGCGAGGACGTCTTGCCCGGGATGGGTGGGTCCGCATAGCCCAGGTGGGCCATCTTCTTGATGCGTCCTCAAGTTTTTTGGGAAATACCCAATAAATGGTTTGCCGCTTACAGGCCCGGACCGCTAGTTTTTCTCTCACCGCATGACGACCGCGCGCACACGGCCCTGACGAAGCCGGCGCCCTACGCATCGAAGGAGGTGCTCACAGTGATCAAGAACATCCAGACCAGCTCGCAGAACGGCGGCATCAGCATGCCCATTTCCTGGCTCGACGCCGTTCCCGCTGCCGCTGTGCGCACCCTCCCGGCCATGGGTGGAGTGTCGACCGTTGCAGCCGCCGCTGGCACCAAGCGTCGTTTCGCGGACGTGGCACAGGTGTGCACCTACACGCACACCACCGGTGTCGTCGTCCTCGAGGGCGCCTTCCCGGGTACCTCTGCCTGGAGTCCACCGATCTAGATTGCGATCTACATCGGCAGCCTCCAGGCCGCGGAACCCGAAACCCGGGATCCGCGGCCTTTTTGATTCTCGCAAACCAGCGACTTCTCACAAGGAGGTGACAGATGAGTATCAGCGTCCTCGACCCACAGGTCGGCGTCGACGAGGAGCAGCTTCCCTGCCGTAGGGAGAACCCCGAGCTGTTCTTCGCCGAGAGCCCCGCCGACGTGGAGACCGCCAAGGCCCTCTGCCTGGACTGCCCGGTCCGCACCGAGTGCCTCGCCGGCGCCCTCGACCGGAGGGAGCCCTGGGGGGTCTGGGGTGGCGAGCTGTTCCTGCACGGAGCGGTGATCCCCCGGAAGCGTCCCCGTGGCCGACCGCGCAAGAACGAGGTGGCCGCCTGAGTCCGACCACCCGCACCAGCAGCACCGCAGCACCAGCAGCACCAGCAGCACCGCAGCACCAGCAGCACAGACAACCACCACCGAGAGACAACGGAGTCTTGAGATGCAGTACCTCCACGAAGAGCTCGCCCGGGCTCAGATGGCCGACCGCCTCGAAGAGGCCAGGGCCATGCGCCGCGGGCAGCAGCTTGCCAGGGCGAAGCGGAAGGCCCAGCGGGCCGAGCGCCACTCCCTGCAGGCCCGCCTCGCGCTCCTGCGTTCGCTGTAGGCAGCACACCGCACACCTGCAGCACGCCCGAGCCAACACGTCCGAGAAGGCGACTACAGACCCATGACGACCACACCGAAGCGGAGCACCAAGATGAACTTGCTCAACGAAGATCTCGCCCGAGCGCAGATAGCCCAGCGCCTGGGGGAGGCGCAGGACCTGCGGCTGGGACACCAGATTGCTCGGGCACGCCGGCTCTCGCGCCGGGCCGAGCGGGCGGCGCAGCAGGCGCGCCTGGCACTGGCTCGCTCCTTGTGAGCCGGTGAGCCCCTCCCAGGGGGCGACACCTCACCGGGCCCCCGGCAGCCGAAGGAC
>JBMOMG010000157.1:0-16316 GCA_049323155.1 Actinomycetota bacterium
CCGGGGGTTGAGGAGGAGCGAAGCGACCTCGGTGGTTGAGGAGGAGCGAAGCGACGTCTCGAAACCACCGCCCATGGGGCTGGATACCCTTGCCGCCATGACCTCTCGGATCATCTCCGCCTCGACCACTGTCGACGCGCCGCCGTCGGTGGTGTTCGCGATCCTCACCGACCCGCGGCAGCACTCGCGCATCGACGGCTCCGGCTCGGTCGGCGCGGTGATCGACGCCCCCGGCCGGCTGGCCGCGAAGGGTGACACCTTCTCCGTGCACATGAAGATGTACGGCCTGCCGTACAAGATCACCAACAAGGTGGTCGAGTTCGAGCCCGACCGGCGGATCGCGTGGCGGCACTTCGGCGCGCACCGCTGGCGCTACGAGCTCGAGCCCACCGACGACGGGGGTACGACGGTCACCGAGACGTTCGACTACACCCGCTACAAGAACGTCCTGGCCAAGATCCTCGAGCGGATCGGCGCTGTGGAGGGCAACCGGCGTGGGATCGAGCAGACGCTGGTGCGCCTGAAGGACGCCGCCGAGGCCGACGCCGCGCAGCTCGCCTGAGCCCCCCGCGCGCCGCCGTCACGCCACCTCCGCCCACCCGCTCACCCGCTGTAACGCGGGGTTACGGACGCTGACCACGCGACAGGACGCCTGGTAACCGTCCACAACCCCGCACCAGTAGGGCGGGAGCGAGCGGGTCAGTAGGTGAACCGGCTGACCTGGGCCCGCAGCTCCGCCGACATCCGGCTGAGCTCCTCGATCGCGGCGCTGTTCTGGCTGAGCGCCTCGTTCGTCGTCGCCGCGAGTGAGGCGACCCCGGTGATCGTGGTGGCGATGTCGCCCGAACCGACTGCGGCTTCGGCGACGTTGCGGCTCATCTCGTTGGTGGTGGCGGTCTGCTCCTCCACCGCGGAGGCGATGGTCACCTGGTAGTCGTTGATCGAGGCGATGATCTCCGCGACCCGGGCGATCGCCTCGACCGCGCCGGAGGTGTCGTTCTGGATCGCCTCGACCCGGTGGGCGATGTCGTCGGTCGCCTTGGCCGTCTCCTGGGCGAGCTCCTTGACCTCACCGGCGACCACCGCGAACCCCTTGCCCGCCTCGCCGGCGCGCGCCGCTTCGATGGTGGCGTTGAGCGCCAGCAGGTTGGTCTGCTCGGCGATGGAGGTGATCACCTTGATCACGTTGCCGATCTCGGTCGACGAGGCCCCCAGCTTCGCAACGGTCTCGGTGGTTGACTCGACGACCTCCACCGCCTGCGAGGCGACGCGGGCGGCGTCCCCGGCGGACTGGGCGATCTCGCGGATCGAGGCGCCCATCTGCTCGGAGCCCGCAGCGACCGTCTGCACGTTGCGCGAGACCTGCTCGGCCGCGGCGGCCACCACCTCGGACTGGTCGCTGGACGCGGTCGCGCTGGCGGCGATGTGCTTGGAGTTCGCGGTCAGCTCCTCGCTCGAGGAGGCCACCAGGTCGGCCGAGTCGGCGACGGAGGTGACCACCGACCGCATCGCGTCCTGGGCCTCGACGAGGGCACCGGCCAGCTGACCGATCTCGTCGTCGCCGTCCACCTCGACCGGGACGGTGAGGTCGAAGCCGGCCAGCCCGATCAGGGAGCGGCGCACGGAGTCGACGGCCCTGAGGATCCGGCGCGCGACGCGCAGCGCGACGAACCCGACCAGCAGGGCCGCGACGACTACGGCGACGAGCACCTTGAGGAGCGCCGAGTCGGAGACGTTTCCTGCCTCGTCGGCGGCGGCGTCAGCTCGACCCAGCACCGAGTCGATGATCACCGCGGTCTCGTCCATGATGCCGCCGTAGGCGTCGCTGACGCCGCCGTTGATGATCCCGTCGGCCTTGGCCAGTGAGGCGGGGTCACCCTTCTGGTAGAACGCGACCGCCTGGTCGTCGAGGGCGAACAGCTCGTCCCAGTAGCCGAGCATCGACTCGAAGCTTGCCCGCTCGCCGTCGGTCATCAGCTCCGTCGGAACCTCCTCGAGCGCCTGCTCCAGCGAGGCCTTGGACTCGAGGAACCCGGCCCGGTTGTAGCCCTCCTCGCTGACCGCCTTCCGCGGCCCGATCACCCGCGTGTCCCAGGCGTAGCCGAGCTGCCAACCGGTCACGTCGGCGTTGTAGAAGTTGACGTTCTGCACCGCCACCGACAGGTTCTCCAGGTCGTGCATCTCCTCGGCGATGTCCCTCAGGTCCTTGATGCTGCCGACCGCGACCTGGCCGATCGCCACAGCGCTCAGCACGCCGATCGCGCCAACCAGAAGGATCTTGCCGCGAACACCGAGGCGGCGTCCGAGTCGCTTGGCGGACAGGTTCATCGCTGGCTCCCGTGCTCACAGGGCCCCGCCTCGTGAGCGGGCTTGGCAGCGACGGTCGAGTCGGCCGAGGCTGTATCCACAACATCGGTCCGGAATGTCCGGACTTGAGGGGTCCGCCCCGCCCGGCGTACGGCGCGCCCCCCGGTGCCGGAAGCGGCAAGGCGCCGGTGCCGGCTGGTTTAGAGACGGGCTCGTTCCTCGCCCTCCTCAACCACCGGTGGTGGGCTTCAGGTGCTTGTCGAAGAACTCGAGGATGATCTCCATCCGCTGCCGGCGGTGCACCGGCGTGCCGGAGCGGGACAGCTCGTGGCTCTCGCCGGTGAACCGGACCATCTCGACGTCCTTCTCGAGCATCCGCAGCGCCACGAACAGCTGGTCAGCCTGCTCGACCGGGCAGCGCAGGTCGCCCTCGGCGTGCATGATCAGCAGCGGGGTGTCGATGTCGCGCACGTAGGACACCGGCGAGTGCCGCAGGTACGCCTCGGGGTCGTCGAGGTGGCTGACCCCGAACCAGGTCCGGAACGCACCGGCGGCGTCGCTGGCCCACTCCAGGCTGAGCAGGTTGTTGGCGGCACGCTCGCTGCACGCCGCGGCGAACCGGTCGCTGTGGCTGACCGCCCAGGAGGTCATGTAGCCGCCGTAGCTGCCGCCGAGGACCCCGACGCGGTCGGCGTCGACCCACCGGTTCGACTCGAGCGCGTGGTCGAGCACCGCCATCACGTCGTCGAAGTCGACGGTGCCCCAGCCGGAGCCGCCGATCGCGGGCCCCGAGATCGCGCGGCCGAAGTCCTCCTCGCGGCCCGAGCTGCCGCGTGGGTTGGACCAGAGCACGGCGTACCCGGCCCGCGCCTGCATCTGGACCTCGTCGAAGAACCGGTTGCCGTACTGCGTGAACGGACCGCCGTGGACGTTCAGCAGCAGCGGATACGAGCCGCCCTCGGAGCCGCCGTCGGGACGCAGCAGCCACGCGTCGAGCTCGACGGTCCC
Organism: Actinomycetota bacterium; assembly: GCA_049323155.1. GTDB lineage: Bacteria > Actinomycetota > Actinomycetes > Propionibacteriales > Nocardioidaceae > Nocardioides_C. The sequence continues at coordinate 3,316 of JBMOMG010000157.1, forward strand.
GTCGGTCGACCGCACGACCAGCCGTTCGGGTTCCCGGAGCTCGGCGGTCCGGGCGAACTCAGCGGTGATGTCGGTCAGCCGCCGGGCCTCTCCGGAAGCGTCGAGCACGTGGAGCTCCCCGGGCCGGGTGGACGTCGAGAGCGTGAACGCGATCGTGCCGCCGGCCGCGTCGTACCCGGTCACGCAGCCGACCCCGTCCCACAGCGGCCGGGGCGCCTGGGAGCCGTCGGCACGCAGCTCGAACAGGTGCACGTTGCCGCGGTCCTCCGCCGACCCGAGGATCCGGTCGTCGTCGAGCCACACCGGCTCGCGCCCGTCGGGGTAGGGCGTGAACGTGCGGTCCAGTCCGTGCGAGACCCAGACGTGGGCCTCGTTGCCGTCGATCGGGCGCACCGCGATGTGGCCGTGCCGCGGGTAGGTGTCGGGGTCGTCGGTGCCGAGGAAGGCGACCCGCTGCCCGTCCGGGGAGACCGCGGGGCTGCCGAAGACCCCGGTGGTGCCGGTGACCCGCGTGATCTCACCGGTGGCGACGTCGACGGCGTGGATGTCGCTGCGCCGGTCGAGGTCCCAGGTGTCGTGGGTGGCGCCGCCGACCAGCACCGCGGTGGAGTCCGGCGTCCACGACGGGCCGGTGAGCTCGTGGTCGCCGGGGGTCAGGTTGCGCGGCGGCGCGGACCCGTCGGCGCGTACGACGTACACGTGCGTGGGCCGGTCGGAGACAGGACCGACGTTGTCGAGCCGGGAGAACAGCTTGGTCATCCGCCGCGGTGGGCGCTTGCCCTCGTCGTCCTCGGTGTAGCGCTCGTGCTGGGTGCGGGTGGTGAACGCGATGTGCGTGCCGTCCGGCGACCAGGTCAGCGACCCGACGCCCTCGGGGAACTTCGCCAGCGTCACGACCTCTCCGCCGATGGCCACCGGGGCGACCTGGAGCGAAGCCTTGGTCTTCTCGCCGGTGCCGCGGGTGGAGGTGAACGCCAGCCGGCCGCCGTCGGGCGACCAGGCCGGGTTGGCGTCCTTGTGCTCGCCGGAGGTGAACGGCAGCGGCGGGGTTCGTCCGTCGGCGTCGGCGAGCCAGATCTGGCTGCGGTACTCGTTCTTCTCGCCGTCGGCGCGGGTCACCACGAAGGCGATCCGGCTCCCGTCCGGCGAGACCGCCGGCTGGCCGAGGTTGATCAGGTGCTCGAGGTCGGTGGGCAGCATGGCGCCACGCTACGCCGTACGACGGTCACGCCCGCGTCAGGCCAGCGAGGCCAACCACGCGTCGTGCAGGTCGGAGAACCGGCCCTCGCCGCCAGCGATCAGGTCCGCCGGCGAGCCGTCCTCGACGATCCGGCCGTGCTCGAGGACCAGCACCCGGTCGGCGATCTCCACCGTGGAGAGCCGGTGGGCGATGATCACCGCGGTGCGCTCGGCGAGGATCGTCTGCAGCGCGTGCTGCACCAGCCGCTCCGAGGGCACGTCGAGCGAGGAGGTGGCCTCGTCGAGGATCAGCACGTCGGGGTCGGCGAGGAACGCCCGCGCGAACGCGACGAGCTGCCTCTGTCCGGCCGACAGCCGGCCGCCCTTGTTGGCCACGTCGGTGTCGTAGCCGTCGGGCAGCGCGCTGATGAACTCGTGCGCACCTATCGCCTGGGCGGCCGCGACGACCTCCTCCATCGAGGCGCCGGGCCGGCCGAACCGGATGTTGTCGGCCACCGACCCGCTGAACATGTAGTTCTCCTGCGTCACCATCACGATCGAGCGGCGCAGCGTCGGCTCGTCGAGGTCGCGCAGGTCGACGCCGTCGAGGGTGACCCTCCCCGAGACCGGGTCGTAGAACCGCGAGAGGAGCTTGGCGATGGTGGTCTTCCCGGCGCCCGTCGTGCCGACCAGCGCCACGGTCTGACCCGCGGGGATGGTCAGGTCCAAGCCGGGCAGCACCGGGGTGCCGTCGACGTAGGAGAACCCGACGTGGTCGAAGCGGACCTCGCCGCGCACGTCGCGCAGCGGCACCGGGGCGACCGGCTCGGGCACGCCGGGCTCCTCCTCGAGCACGCCGGACAGCTTCTCCAGCGCGGCCGAGGCGCTCTGGAAGGTGTTGTAGAACTGGCTGATCTCCTGCATCGGCTCGAAGAACTGGCGCAGGTACAGCAGGAACGCCGCGAGCACGCCGACGGTGACCTCGCCGTGGTAGGCCAGGTAGGCGCCGTACAGCAGGGTGACCGCGATCGTGACGTTGCCGATCAGCTTGATGCCGGGCATGAACCACGCGACGAGGCGGAACGCGCGCAGGTTGGCCAGCCGGTACTGGTCGTTGACGTCGTCGAAGATCTCCTGGTTGCGGGCCTCGCGGCGGAACGCCTGCACCGCGCGGATGCCGCCCATGGACTCCACGAAGTGCACGATCACCAGCGCGACCTTCTCCCGGGTGACCCGGTAGGTCTTCGCCGACTCCTTGCGGAACCAGTTGGTCAGCCACATCAGGAACGGGAAGCACAGCAGCGCGACCAGGCCCAGCTTCACGTCGAGGATCAGCAGGAGCACGGCGGTCCCGAACATGGTGAGTACGGCGGTCACCAGGCTGTCGAACCCGGACTCGAGCATCTCGTAGATCGCGTCGACGTCGGAGGTCTGCCGTGAGATCACGCGGCCGGAGGTGTACTCGTCGTGGAAGGCCGGGCTGAGCTTCTGGAAGTGCCGGAACACCCGACGGCGGATCTCGAACAGCATGTCCTGCCCGATCCGACCCGACAGCACCAGGAACGTCTGCCGGGTGACCGCCTGGGTGATGATCGCGACCACCACGACCGCGACGATCGTGTAGAGCGTGCTGGTGTCGCCGTCCTCGCGGATCGGCGGGATGCCGCGGTCGATGCCCTCCTTGACCAGCCACGGGATCGAGAGACGGGCGGCGTTCTCGACGAGCACGATGCCGACCAGGATCCAGATCCAGCGGCGGTGCGGGCGGAGCAGCTCACCGAGCAGCCGACGGGAGCGGGTGCGCAGCATCCCGGAGACCTCGGCGCTGATCTCCTCCTCCTCGCGGCCGTCGGCGGCGACCCCGCGCCAGCTGGACTCGCGGTCCTCGTTGTCGGCGACGATGCGGGCCTCGTCCTCGAGCCGCTCGGTGTCGCTCGTGCCGCTCACGCGGGCACCTCCTCGGTGGCGTCCGCGGCGAGCAGCTCGCGGTAGGCCGGGACCGTGGCGAGCAGCTCGCTGTGGTCGCCGACGTGGGTGATGGTGCCGTCCTGCAGGAGCGCGACCTTGTCGGCGAGCAGCACGGTGGAGGCGCGGTGGGCGACGACGATGCCCGTGGCGTTCTCGAGCACCCGCCGCAGCGCGGCCTCGACGAGCTTCTCGGTGTGCACGTCGAGCGCGGACAACGTGTCGTCGAGGACGAGGATCTTCGGCCGGGCGAGCACCGCACGCGCCAGCGCGAGCCGCTGCCGTTGGCCCCCGGACAGCGACATGCCCTGCTCGCCGATCCGGGTGTCCAGGCCCCAGGGGAGGTCGTAGACGAACTGTGCCTGGGCGACCTCGATCGCGTCGTGGATCTCGTCCTCGGTGGCGTCGGCACGGCCGAGGGTGATGTTCTCCCGCGCGCTCATCGAGAACAGCGTTGGCTCCTCGAACGCGGTGGCCACGATCGTGCGCAGGTTGGGCAGGCTGAGTTCGCGGATGTCGACCCCGTCGATGGTGACCCGGCCGCCGGTGACGTCGTACAGCCTCGGCACCAGCGCGGTGAGCGTGGTCTTGCCGGACCCGGTGGCGCCGACGATCGCGACCGTCTCGCCGGGCTTGACGTCGAGGTTGACGTCGCGCAGCACGACCTCGCCGGGTCCCTCCGGGTCGTCGGCGTCGGGGAACGCGAAGTCGACGTGCTCCAGGCGCAGGTGCCCGCGGGGGTCCTCCAGCTCGCGGTCGCCGGAGACGATCGAGGGCCGGGTGTCGAAGATCTCCAGCACGCGGGCGGACGCGGTCATCGCCTCCTGCGCCATCGCCAGGATCACGCCGAGCGAGGCGACCGGCCACACCAGGGAGAGCAGCAGCAGGATGAACGCCACCAGCGTGCCGGCGGACAGGTCGCCGCGACCCACCCCGAGCGCACCGAGGAGGAGGACGACGACCACCGCGATGTTGGGGATCACCTCCAGGAACGACCAGAACTTCGCCGAGAGCCGGACCTTGTCCATCGAGGTGTCGTAGAGCGTGCGGGCCGCCTCGTCGTACCGCCGCGACATGTGCTCGGCGCGGCCGAAGGACTTGATCACCCGGATCCCGACGGCGCCCTCCTCGGCGAGCGTGGCGAGGTCGCCCTGCTCGTCCTGGACCCGGCGGGAGACGACCACGTAGGCCTTCTCGAACCGCATCGACAGCCAGATGATCGGCACCGCAGCGGCGGCGACGACCAGGCCGAGCGGCCAGTACATGTTGAGCAGCACGCCGGTGACCACGGTCAGCTGAGTGATGTTGATGATCAGGAACAGCAGGCCGAAGCCGGCGAACCGGCGGATGCTCGACAGGTCGGTGGTGACCCGCGACAGCAGCTGCCCGGACTGCCAGTAGCCGTGGAAGGCCATCGGCAGCTGCTGCAGCCGGTCGTAGAGGTCGTGCCGGATCTGGGTCTCGAGGCCGAGCACGGCGTTGGACTGCACCCACCGGCGCAGCCAGATCAGGAACGCCTCGACGATGCCGAGGCCCAGCGCGAGCAGGCCGAGCGGGAGGACCGGCCCGATCTCACGGTCGGCGATCGGCCCGTCGATCATCGCCTTGGTGACCAGCGGGATCGCGAGGCTGACCCCGACGGTGGCCAGCGCGGCGACCAGCATCACGACCAGCGCGGTCAGGTGCGGGCGGAGGTAGCCCTTGAGCCGCCACAGCGAGTGCACGCCCGCAGGCGGGTGCTCGGTGGGCTTGGTGATCGTGCGGGCCGTGCCCGAGGGTGCTGGTGCGGCTGACGACATCTGGTCCCGGTGTCCCCCTGGATCGAGCCCGGGCAGCGTCGTACGACTTGTGGTCACACGTCGGGGCGCCGGGGTTTGTGTGTAAGGCGCAGATTACCCCCTGCTCCTGACATCCCCCAACTCGTTTTCCGCGCCCCGCCCGCCCCAGTTTTCCCACGTTAACGTGGTAAACCGGTACTCAGCACGGCGTATTTGCCATGCTAAGTACCGGTTTCCCGTGCTAAGTGCGCCGCTCAGCTCTCCCGACGTCGCCGCGAGACCAGGATCCCGCCGCCGACGAGCAGCATCAGGGCGCCGAGCATCCCGACCTGCACCGCCATCCGGCCTGCACCGGTGTCGGGCAGGATCCCGAGGCCGGCTCCCGGACGGAGGGCCTCCGGACGGGTCGCCTCGGGCCGCTCACCGTCGGGCCGCTCGCCCTCGGGACGCTCCTCCTCCTCGCCGAGCACCTCGTTGATCACCACAGACTCCTCGTCGTCGCCGACGGCCTCGGTGCCGTCGTCGTCGACCACGGTCGCGGTCACCACGTTGACGTGGAACCCGCCCGAGCCCGCGACGGTCGCGGTGAACGTGCAGGTGTACGTCGCACCCGCCGCGATCGGCTCGTCGTCGGCGCACGTGCCGGCCACCAGCGCGTTGCCCGCGTCGAGCAGGTCACCGAACCTGTCGTCGACCAGCTCGGTGAGCGTGACCGCCTCGGCGCTGGTGTTCTCCACCGTCACCGTGTAGGTCACCTCCCCACCCGGCGCGTCCACGGCGTCCACGTCGGCGGTCTTGGTCACCTCGATCGTCGGCACGACGTCGGTGATCGTGATCGTCTCATCGTCCTCGTCGGTCACCGTGGTGCCGTCGTCGTCGCGCACGGTGCCGGTGATCACGTTGCGGTGGTCCTCACCCGGCTTGCCCGTCACCGTCGCCTGGAACGTGCAGGTGTACGTCGTACCGGCGGCGATCGTCGCCTTCGCACACGTGCTGGATTCCACCGAGTCGTTGGCCGGGTCGAGCAGGTCGCCGTACACGTCGTCGACCAGCTTCGTGATGGTCACGGTCTCGACGCCGGTGTTGCGGATGGCGACCGTGAAGGTGACCAGCTCACCGGTCTCCGCGACGCTGTCGACCGCGGCATCCTTGGTCAGCTCGATCGCCGGCGGTACGTCGGTCACCCGCACCGTCGCGGTGTCGAAGTCACTGGCCCGGCTGCCGTCGTTGTCGACCGCGACCGCGGTGACGACGTTGACGTGCGAGCTCCCGGTGCCGCCGCCGACGGTCGCGACGAAGGTGCAGGTGTACGTCGCACCGACCGCGATCGCCGTGCCGTCGACACAGGTGCTGCTGCGGATCGCACCGTTGCCGGCGTCGTCGAGCAGGTCGCCGAACCGGTCGTCGAGCAGGCTGACCAGGGTCACCGGCTCGGCGCTGAGGTTCTTCACGCCGACGGTGTAGGTCACCGCGGCACCGGTCTCCGGCACGCTCGTCCGGTCGGCGTCCTTGGTGACGTCGATGATCGGCGCCACGTCGGAGACCGTGACGGTCGCGTCGTCGTCGTCGGTGGCGGCGTTCTTCTCGTCATCCTCGGCGGTCGCGGTGACCACGTTGGTGTGCGTGAACCCGGCGTCGCCGGTCACCTGGCCGGTGAACGTGCAGGTGTAGGCCTCGCCGACACCGATCACCGTGTCGTCGACGCACGTGCTGTCGCTGACCTTGTCGTTGCCGGCGTCGTCGAGCAGGTCACCGAACTTGTCGTCGACCAGCGTCCGCAGGGTCACCGGCTCCACGCTCTTGTTCTCCACGCTGACCGCGTAGGTCACCGGACCACCCGGCTCCCGGATCGTGCTGGGAGCGGTCTTGGTGACCTCGATCGTCGGCAGCACGTCGGTGACCTCGACGGTCTCGTCGTCCTCACCGGTCGCGGTGGTCCCGTCATCGTCAGTCACCGTCGCGGTGACGGTGTTGTCGTGGGTGTCGCCGGCGTCGAGACCGGTCAGCATCGCTGTGAACGTGCACGTGTAGGTCTCGTCCGCCGCGAGGCTCTGGCCCGGCTGGCAGCTCGTCGCCTCGATCGCGTCGTTGTCGCCGTCGAGCAGGTCGCCGAACTTGTCGTCGGCCAGCGCGGTGAGCGTGATCTCCTCGGCGCTGGTGTTCTCCACCGTCACCGTGTAGGTCACCGCGGCACCCGGCTCGGGCACGCTCGCCTTGTCGGCGGTCTTGGTGACCTTCACCGTCGGCGGGGTGTCGACCACCGTGACCACGGCCGTGTCGCTTGCCTCTGCCTGGTTGCCGTCGTCGTCCTGGGCAACGGCGGAGACGGTGTTGGTGTGGGTGTCGCCCACGTCACCGGTCACCTTGCCGGCGAAGGTGCAGCCCACGCTGCCTCCGACCAGGATCTCGACGTCCTTCAGCACGCCGCAGGTGTTGTCGGGGTCGTCCCACTCGAGCAGGTCCCCGCCCTTGGCGCGGTCGCCGAAGCGGTCGTCGGCCAGCTCGACCAGGGTGACCGGCTCCGGACTCTCGTTGGTGACGGTCACCGTGTAGGTGACCTTGCCGCCGGGCTCACCGACCGTGGCGCTTCCGGCCGTCTTGTCGACCGCGATCGAGGGCTTCAGGTCCTTGATCGCGACCACGGCGTCGTCGCTGTCGGTGGCCTGGTCGCCGTTGGCGGCCCGCGCCACCGCGGTCACGACGTTGACGTGGTCGTCGCCGGCGGTGCCTGTCACGTGACCGACGAACTCGCAGGAGACGGAGCCGCCGACGGGGATCGTGCTCGCGACCGCGTCGCAGGTGTTGCCCGCGGCACCCCAGGCCAGCAGGTCGCCGCCCTTGGCGCGGTCGCCGAAGCGGTCGTCGTCGAGGCTGGTCAAGGTCACCTCGCGGTCACCGTCGTTGCTGACGACCACGGTGTAGGTCACGTCTTCACCGGGCTCGTCCACGCTGTCGACAGACGCGGTCTTCGTGACCGTGATAGCCGGCGGGTTCGGCGCCGGCACCTCCTTCACGTTGTAGACGGTGCACTCGACGCTGTCCCCGAGCCCGAGGCCACCGAGCTCGAAGGTGTCGCCGCTGAGCGCGGCAGCACCAGCCGGGCCGCCGTTGACCGAGCACAGCACCCGGTCCAGTGTCCAGCCCGCCTGCGGGGTCTCGGCCACGGAGACCGTCGCCGCGTCGTCGGTCGGGCTGGTGAACTCGACATCGAAGGCGGTCCTGCCGTCGACGCCGGTGGTCAGGGCGTCACCGGGGACGATGGTACCGTCGCCGGCCGACCTCGTGGCGGTGAACTCCCAGCCCGCAGCCGCCGTGCCGGGGGCCGCGCCGGAGGTCTCGACCTGCCGCTTCTCGATGGCCACGGTGGCCTTGCAGGAAACGCCGTCGGCGATCTCACCCAGGAGCGCCTGAAGCTCGGCCCAGCTCGACTGGAAGTAGTCGGCGTCACGAGCGGCGACCCCTGGGGCGTACGCAGTGGTGCCTGAGACTGCACGAAGGTTCGCCGGGTCGCCCGAGACGCCGTCGCCCACCCCGACGGCCAGGACGCGCGTGCCCTCGGCCTTGATGGCGTTGGCGGAGAAGATCGCCTCCTCCATCTCCTTGAACGAGGTGAAGCTGCCCGGGCCCTTCGACGGCGGGCCACCGTAGTAGGTGGGGTTGCCGTCGGTGACCACGATGGCGAGGTCGTAGGCCGTCGCGTCGGCGGCCACCTGCCACAGACCACGGTCCCAGTTGGTGCCGCCGTCCGCCTGGTAGCCGTCGATCCGGCTCTTGATCGTCGCCAGGTTCGTCCCTGCGTCGATCTCCATCAGGTCGTAGTTGGCGCCGCTCGGGCCGGTGTTGCGCGGCGCCTCACCGGCGAACGTGTAGAGCGCGACCGCCGAACCGGTGCCGTGGAGGCCGTCGACGAAGCCCTTGGCGGCCTGCCGAAGGTCGTCGACCGCGCCGGCGTCCGAGACCGAGCCGGAGAGGTCCAGCACGAGGGCGACGTCGAGGCCGGCCTGGCAGCTCTGCTGCAGTGCCGGGTTGCCCAGCGAGTTCTGCCAGCGGCCGTTCGACGCGCTGCGTGCCTGCGAGTGCGAGCCGTTGTCCGGGGCCCACATGAAGTGGTCAACGGTGGTGTCCCAGGTCGTGTACGTGCTTCCCGGGCGCAGCTCACCGGTGCGGAACCGGTAGCCGCGGACCGCGAGCGGGGAGTGAGTGGTGTTGCCGCCGGTGACCAGCTGCGGGTTGGCGTACCAGCCCGCTGGCGCCGCGTCTTGGACCACCCAGAACCGTCCGTCGGTGGCCGCGGCGGCTTCGTCACCGGGGACCGTGAAGGTGCAGAGTCCCGAGCCGTCCGAGGTGCACGACGCCCAGGTCTCGCCGATCGCTGCGCCGGGGCCCGAGCTGTCCCCGCTCCACAGCCGCAGCTGCACGCCGGCGAGGTCGCTCACCGTGTCGGCCGAGACCCGGGTCCCGCCGGCGCTCACCTTGAGGACCACAGGCTTAAGGCTGCTCGACACCGACATCCGCCCTTCGTCGGCGGGCCCGGCGGGCTCGGTGGGCTCGGGCGTCTCGCCGGTGTCTGAGTCGTCGGCGGGCCCCGCCGCGGAGTCGTCGACGACCTCGGTGCTCAGCGACGAGTCGCCGCCCGTCGTACCGGCATCCTCGGCAGTGGCGCTCCCGCCGGACCCCGGCAGCACGAGAAGCGCGAGAAGCAGCGCGAGTGCGATGCGCAGGTAGTTGCGGACGACCGCGCGCTCGAGCCCCGACGCGCGGTGCGCGGGCCCGGCCCAACGGTGAAGCGGACGACGTGCGTGCTGGCTGGCCATGAGATCCCCCCAAGGATCGGTCTGGTCAGCTACCTGGCCGTCGAGCTGGTGAATCCGCAAGCCAGGGCACGGCGACACTCACGCGTCACAGTGCCGAAGGCGTGCTCGTTTCCCCCCACCTTGGCCCCCCAGGTGGCTAACCCCAAACGAGTACGTTTCGGTTGCCGCGACCCTGACCAAAGTCCCCACCCCGGTCCGGGGCCGCATGCCCATCTTGGCCCGGAAACGAGCTGAAAACCCTGCTACGCAAGCAAAATCCCGGTCTGTCCGAATGATTCGACCGATCGACCGAACGAGGATCACCCGAACGGCGGAGCTTGGTTCTGGGGCATAGCCCGGTCGGGCCATGCCGGTACGACGTTCAGGCGAGCCGTGCTGCGACGGAGAGGAACACGTCGTTGCCCGCGGGCTCCCCGATGCTCACCCGCACACCCTCGCCCGCGAACGGGCGCACCATGATCCCCGCCTCCTCGGCGGCGGCCGCGAACTCCGCGGTGCGCTCGCCGAGCGGCAGCCACACGAAGTTCCCCTGCGCCTCCGGCACGCTCCAGCCCTGCGTGCGCAGCTCGGCGACAACCCGCTCGCGTTCGGCGACGATGGCGTCGACCCGCTCCAGCAGCTCCTTCTCGGCGGCCAGCGAGGCGACGGCCGCGGCCTGGGCGACCGAGGAGACGCCGAACGGCAGGGCGCAGGCGCGGACGGCGGTCGCGATCGCGGCCGGTGCGATCACGTAGCCGACCCGGAAGCCCGCGAGCCCGTAGGCCTTGGCGAAGGTCCGCATCACCACGACGTTGGGGCGACCGTCGTACAGCCTCACCCCGTCGACCGGGTCCTCGCTGCGGACGAACTCGCGATAGGCCTCGTCGACGACCACCACCACGTGCGGGGGCACCCGGTCGATGAACGCCTCGAGGTCGGCGTGGCCGACGGCGGGACCGGTCGGGTTGTTCGGGGTGCAGACGATGACCACCTTGGTGCGGTCGGTGATCGCGGCGAGCATCGCGTCGAGGTCGTGCGTCGCCCCCTCCCCGAGCGGCACCTGCACGGAGACGGCGCCGGTGACGGCGACCGCGATCGGGTACGCCTCGAACGACCGCCACGCGTAGACGACCTCGTCGCCGTCCTGGCAGAACGCCTGGAGCAGGTGGTACAGCACCGCGACCGAGCCGGTGCCCGCGGCGAGGTGGTCCGCGGGGACGCCGAGGTGCTCGCTCAGTGCGCCGTACAGACCGGTGCAGCCCATGTCGGGGTAGCGGTTCATCTGCGCGGCCGCCTCGGAAGCGGCCTCGAGGACGCCCGGCAGCGGCGGGTACGGGTTCTCGTTGGAGGACAGCTTGTAGGTCTGCACGCCCTCGCGCGGCGTCGGCGGCTTGCCGGGCACGTAGGCAGGGATGTCGGCGATGGCCGGTCGGATCCGGGGGCCCTCAGCGGCGGGGGTGTGCGTCATGCCGCTCAGCCTAGTGAGAGGTTGCGACGCGGTCGGCGCAAGCGTGGGATGACAGGGGCAATCGGGTCATGCACCTCTTACACTCATCCGGTGCTGCCCCGGAACCCCGCCCTCGGTCTCGCGCTCGTCCTGCTCGGCGCGAGCCTCTTCGTCGTCAACGCCGGCGTGTCCCGGGTGGCCCTGCGCGCCGGTGTCGACCCGGCCACGCTCACGACGATCCGGGTGACCGGCACGTTCGTGGTGCTCGCGCTGTTCGCGGCCGCCTTCCGGCGCAGCGCGCTGCGGCCGCCGACCGGCCGGCTGCGCTGGCTGGTCGCCCTGCACGGGCTCGTCGGCGTCGCCGCGCTCCAGTGGACCTACTTCATCGCGATCGACCGGCTGCCGGTGGGGATGGCGCTGCTGCTGGAGTACCAGGCACCGATCCTGGTCGCGGTGTGGGCGCGCGTCGTGCAGAAGGAGGCGGTGCGCCCGCGCGCCTGGCTCGGCCTCGCGCTCGCCGTCGTCGGGCTGGGCGCCGTAACCGGTGTGGGTCAGGGGTTGGAGTTCGACACCGTCGGGATCGTGGCCGCGCTCGGGGCCGCGGTGTGCCTGGCGGCGTACTTCCTGATCGGCGAGCACGGCGTCGCCACGCTCGACCCGCTACGGGTGATCCTGTGGTCGTTCCTCGTTGCGGCGATCGCCCTCAACGTGGTCTCACCGATCACCGCGTTCGACACCGGGCTGCTCGACGAGCAGGTCACGCTGCTCGGCAACCTCTCGGCGTACGACGCTCCCGTGTGGCTCGCGCTGGTGTGGATCGTGGTGCTCGGCACGGTGGTGCCGTTCGCCGCGGAGCTGGCCGCCCTGCGACACCTGAGCGCGACCGCGGTGACCATGGTCGGCATGCTCGAGCCCGTCGGGGTGAGCGCGCTGGGCTGGATGTGGTTCGACGAGCGGCTCGGGACGATCGGCGTGATCGGCGGCCTGGTCGTGATCGCCGGGATCGCGCTCGCGCAGACCGCGCGACCACCGCATCCGCAGGTGGAGCCGGCGATCGTCACGTGAGACGTCCGGTGGTTGAGGAGGGAGCGAAGCGACCGTCTCGAAACCACCGCACGGCACGCAGAGTCTCCGGTGATCTCGGCTCCTCGACCACCGGGCTAGGCGGAGGCGGGGGCCTCGGCCTCGTCGACGACCTGGTCGTCGGCCAGCACGCGCTCAGGTCTCGGCGCGGGACCGATCAGCATCGCCACGAACGCCAGCACCGCCCACCACACGGCGAGCGTCACCAGGAACCGGGTCAGCGCGACGTCGGTGCTGGTGGTGCCCAGGACGAAGGCGCGGTAGAGCGCGGGCGAGCTGAGCAGTGCCGCACCGCCCAGGACGGGCCAGGAAAGCGGACTCACTTCACTTCCTCCTTCGTACGACGGTCAGGTCGCTCATGCGCAGCAAAGCAGATCCGGGTCAGCTTGTGACGGCGACAGGCTGGGCCGCCACGACACCGACGGAGTTGATCTGGATCGGGCCACTGAGCTCGGTGTAGGACACAACGGGCAAACGGGGCAGGGACGGGTTCGTCATCCGCCGTACCGCCGGACGCAGCTGCGGCGCGCAGGCCAGCACCGGCGTCATGTTGAGGTTCTCCGCCTGCGCGGCGAGGTGCGCCATGTTGGTGAGCACGCCCTGCGCGAGGTCGACGTCGAGGGCGAGGAACGAGCCGTCGTCGCCGGCGCGCAAGCCCTCGAGCAGCCGCTGCTCCAGCGCCGGCTCGAAGCTGAGCACCGGCAGGGCGCCGTCGACGAGGTAGGGGGCGATGATCGCGGGGCCGAGCACCTGGCG
>JBMOMG010000158.1:0-16067 GCA_049323155.1 Actinomycetota bacterium
CGGCCGGCCGCGGTCCGGGTTCGCCGGGCATGGTCCCCCCGCCGAGACGTGGTCCGCGTGACGTCGGTGCCGGTACCCGGTGCCGACCACTACCGGATTCTCACGGTCCCACGACGCTCGTGCGGCCCTCGGCCTGCGCTCCGGAGGTACCAGGCACGTCCGACGCGCTACACGGCGCCCCGGGTCCGGTTCCTGGCACGTTCCCCTGCGGTCTGGCTGCGCATGGTTGCGGTCAGTGACGGTGTGCCCGGAGACCAGCGACCTGCCGGCGCCAGGTGTGTCCGCGTGCGCTGAGCGCGCCCCCGATCTCGGTTCAGACCGGGCGGATCCGGTTGCGCGGGTCGAAGGTGTCGGGGAGGTGGCTCGGCGGTGGAGGGCGACGGCCGTAACCGTCGTCGTACAGGTCACGAAGGGTGGCCATCAGTGCGGCAAGCACGATCACCACGGTCCAGAAGATCAGCAGCTCGGTCATGGCAGTAATCATGCTCTCGACTAGTTCCTGCCACGAGTGGCAGATCTGACATTGCTCATCGATTTCCTGCCAAACCTCTGCCATGATGGCCAGATGATCGAGAACGTGGCCGTGGTGGTCTACGACGGCGTCGCGCCGTTCGAGCTGGGGGTCCTCTGTGAGGCGTGGGCGACCGACCGCTCCGACCAGGGTCTGCCGATGTTCGACTTCGCCGTGTGTGCCCCCAGGGCCGGTGAGGTCTCGACCGCAGCCGGGTTCGGGCTCCAGGTCGGCCACGACCTCGGTCGGGTGGCCGAGGCGGACCTGGTGGCGGTGCCCGCCGTACCCCGCAACCAGCCTGTGCCCGCTGCCGTGATCAGGGTGCTCCAGCAGGCCTACGAGCGCGGGGCGCGAGTGCTGTCGGTCTGCTCAGGCGCTTTCGCGCTCGGCGAGGCCGGCCTGCTCGACGGTCGTCGCTGCACCACCCACTGGGTCTACACCGACGAGCTCGCCGCACGCTTCCCGCGTGCTGAGGTGGTTCCCGAGGTGCTGTACGTCGATGAGGACCCCGTGATCACGAGCGCCGGATCGGCGGCGGGGCTCGACGCCTGCCTGCACCTGTACCGCAAGGAGTTCGGGTCGCGCGTGGCGAGCATGGTGGCGCGCCGCATGGTCGTCCCACCGCAGCGCGACGGTGGGCAGGCTCAGTTCATCCGCACCCCGGTGCCCGACTGTGACGCCGAGACCCTCGGGCCGCTGCTCACCTGGATCGTCGAGCACCTCGACGAGCCGCTGACCGTCGACGTGCTGGCCCGCCACAGTGCGATGTCCCCGCGCACGTTCGCCCGGCGCTTCCGCGAGGAGACCGGCACCACCCCGCACGCCTGGATCACCAGCCAGCGGGTGCTCGCTGCGGAGGCGCTGCTGGAGAGCACGACGCGCTCGGTGGACCAGATCGCCGCGGACGTCGGCTTCGCGAACGCGGCCAACCTGCGCCACCACTTCACCAGGATCCGGGGGCTGAGCCCGCAGCGGTACCGGCAGCGGTTCGCCTGCTCAGCCGATGCCCAGAAGGCCGGGTAGCTCCAGACGCTTGACCTTGCCCGTCGCGGTGTGCGGCAGCGCCTCGACGGTGAAGTACTCCTTGGGCCGCTTCGGCGGCGCGAGCCGCTCGGCGGCGAACGCGGTGAGCTCCGCCGGCGTGGCCGACCCCACCACTGCGGCGCACACGCGCTGACCCCAACGCTCGTCGTCGACCCCGAACACCGCCACGTCCACCACGCCCGGGTGCTCGGCGAGCGCGTGCTCGACCTCCACCGGGTACACGTTCACGCCGCCGCTGATCACCAGGTCCTCACGACGACCCTCGAGGTAGAGGTAGCCGTCGTCGTCCAGCCGGCCCAGGTCACCGACCGTGAACGCCGCTCCCTGCGGAGTCTCCCGCCACGACGCGGCGGTCTTCTCCGGCGCGTTCCAGTAGCTGAACCGCGCGTGCTCGGGGACCGTGCACCAGATCGTGCCGTCCGGGTCGACGCTCAGCGACCGGCCGGGACGGGCCCGACCGACCGTGCCGGGGTGCTCCAGCCACTCCTCGCTGCGGCAGGCGGTGAACTGACCCTCGGTCGAACCGTAGAACTCCCACGTCGAGCCGGGCGGGAACAGCTCGAGGAGGCGACGCTTCACCGCCGGCGGGCAGGCAGCGCCGGCGTGCGCGACCAGCCGGAAGCCGGACAGATCCGGCACCCCGGCCGTGTCCCAGTGGGCGAAGAGCCGCTGCAGGTGGGCAGGCACGCAGAACATCGTCGTCGGGCGGTCCTCCACGATCGCCAGGGTGGCCGCGGCGGGGTCGAACCCGCCCTGCCGCTGGGTTTCCCCACCGCGCGAGGACGCGGCGCCGGGTAGGACGATCCGCCCGCCGGCGAGCAACGTGCCCGTCGCGAACCGCAGCGGCGCGGAGTGGTAGAGCGGGCTCAGCACCAGGTGCACGTCGGAGGATGTGAAGCCCCACAGCTCGCGCTCCTCGGCGACGAGAGCCTGCGCCGCGGCGTCGTCGAGCAGCCCCGACCAGACCCCCTTCGGCGCGCCCGTCGTGCCGCTGGTCATGTGCATCGGCCGAACCAGCGGTGCCGGGCTGACCGGGTCGGGGTCCAGACCAGCGCGCACCTCCTCGAGCGCGGCCTCGTCGCGCACCACGACAGCGGGGTCCACGTCGGCCAGGATCGCCGCCTGCTCGCGCTCGGTGAGCCGCGGGTCCAGCGGCACCGGGACCACGCCCTGCCGTGCGGCCAGCAGGACCAGGTCGACGTAGGCCGGGGAGCCCGGGAGCAGCAGGGCGACCCGGTCGCCGGGGGAGACGCGCGCAATCACGCGAACCATCCTCTCAAGGGTGTGCATGGGGCATACTGGGAGGTAACAGGTGGCCGGCGGGTGTGGGACCCCGTCCGGCCGGGGGTTGCACACAACGTCACTGGGGGGTCTGGATGACGCTGCGAGACGTGCCGTCAGGCGGCGCCCGCGACGGACGCGTGCGCAGACGCGCGCTGGTCCTGGCGGCGTCCGGCGTGCTCACGCTCGGCGCCTGCGCCGCCCCCGCCGAGGAGGCCGACCCCCCGGCGCGAGCTGTGCTCTCGGCCGCGGAGACCGAGGAGTCTCCGGCGCCGCCCGAGGTGGATCCCGGCGACGTGCAGATCGACCCGGCGCCGTCGGCCGGGGAGACCCCGTCCGGCGGACAGCCGTGGGACGGGACGGCCGCCGCCGCGTGCGAGGACATCGTGGGACCGGGGCTCGCCCAGGTCGCCCAGAGCACCGACGCCGCCGGCACCACGACGTTCTGGACCGCAGGCGAGCGCTGGGCGGTCTGCGACATGGCGGCCGGCGAAGCGGCACTCGTCGCCGCAGCGGACGGCGTCGGCGAGTTCGACCGGTCCGCGCTGGCACTGACCTCGGCACCGGTCCCGGGCGGTGGCCGGCACGTCGCCGCCGGACTACTGCCGTGGCCGGTCCAGGAGCTTGCCTACACGTTCCCCGACGAGCACACCGAGCGCGCACGGTTCGTCAGCAGCGAGGGCGACGTCGACCAGGTCTGGTGGGTGCTCTCCTACACCGCAACCGAGGGGCCGCTGGCCCGGTCGGACGTGGACGCGGCCGGCCTGGAGCCGGTCACCGTCTCCGTCGTCGGCGGCGCCGCGGAGGCGTTCCGCTTCGAGTGGGACGAGCTTCAGCGCAACGAGTAGTGCACGTGCACGAACGGCCCGCCCGCGACGTGGCGGACCTCCAGCACGCGCATCGGCTCGGTCCGCCGGCGCGGCAGCAGCGGCGCGCCGCGTCCCAGGACCAGCGGTGCGATGCTGACCCAGATCTCGTCGAGCAGGTCGCGGTCGGCGAACTGGCCCACGAGGTCCCCGCCGCCGACGAGCCAGACGTCCTTGCCGCCGGCGGCCTCGACCAGCTGTGCGTGGACCGCGGCGGGGTCGTCGGCGGTGAACCGGATGTCTGCGCCGTCCACGCGTGGCAGGTCGCGGTGGGTGAACACCCACGCAGGCATCTCGTAGCCCCACTCGTCGGGTGCGTGCTCGAGGAGCCACTCGTAGGTGGTGGCGCCCATCGCCAGGGCACCGACCCCGGCGATGAACTCGTGGTAGGGGTTGCCGTCGTCGACACCCTCGTCGAGGTCCGAGCCCTCGAGCTGGAACAGCCACTCCAGGCTGTTGTCCTCGGTCGCGATGAACCCGTCGAGCGTGGTCGCGGTGAGGTAGGTGGTCGTCATGGTGGGATCCTTGCAGCCGGCACCGACCGTTTCGCAACACCCGGTGCCGTCCTGCGATACTGCCCCGCGTGAGTGGACTGCGGGTCGGCCTGACCGGGGGAGTGGCCTCGGGGAAGAGCACGGTGTCGGCGATCTTGCGCGAGCTGGGGGCGGTCGTGATCGACGCCGACCAGCTGGCACGTGAGGTGGTGGCAGCGGGGACGCCGGGACTGGCAGCCGTCGTCGCCGAGTTCGGCCCGGGGGTGCTCACGGCCGAGGGAGAGCTGGACCGTCCGGCCCTGGGGGCGATCGTGTTCGCCGATGAGGAGGCCCGGCGCCGGCTCGAGGCGATCCTGCACCCGCTGATCCGGGCGCGCAGCGCCGAGCTCGAGGCGACTGCGGGTGCCGATGCGGTGGTGGTGCACGACATCCCGCTGCTCGCCGAGACGGGTCAGGCCGGCACCTTCGACGCGGTGGTGGTGGTCGACGTACCCGTGGAGACCCAGGTCGAGCGGATGGTGCGGCTGCGCGGGATGACCCGCGAGGACGCGCTGGCCCGGATCGCGGCGCAGGCGACGCGCGAGCAGCGGCTCGCCCTGGCCACCCACGTGATCGACAACACCGGAACGCTCGAAGACCTCCGTGAGCGTGTCACGGAGGTCTTCGAGGAACTGGTCTCGACGGGCTCGACCAGCGGGTAGGTCTCGACGGGCTCGACCAGCGGGTAGGTCTCGACGGGCTCGACCAGCCGGCAGGGGTCGATCAGGTCTCAGGCGGCGAGGTCGGGGTCGGCGAGCTGGCGCAGCTTGGCGATCGCCTCGCGCTCCAGCTGGCGCACCCGCTCCGCCGAGATGCCGTGCTTGGCACCGATGTCGGCGAGCTTGTGCTGCCGGCCGTCGACGAGGCCGTAGCGCGACCGGTTGATGTCGGCGGCCCGGTCGTCCAGCAGCTCCACCAGCCGGGAGAGCCGGTCCCGCGACTCGGTGTCGAGCACCGTCGCGTCGGGGCCCGGCGTGGTCTCCTGCGCGATCAGGTCACCGAGCGAGGTGTCGCCGTTCTCGTCGATCGGTGTGTCGAGACTGACGTGCTCGCGGCCCCAGGTGATCAGGTCGATCACCCGCTCGAGGTCCATCCCGAGCTCGGCTGCGATCTCCTCGGGCTCGGGCTCGCGTCCCAGCTGGCGCTCGAGGGTACGGCGGGCGCCGCCGACCTGGTTGAGCTCCTCGACGACGTGCACCGGGAGGCGTACGACGCGGGCCTGCTGGGCGATGCCACGGGTGATCGCCTGACGGACCCACCAGGTCGCGTAGGTCGAGAACTTGTAGCCCTTGGCGTAGTCGAACTTCTCCACCGCCCGGATCAGACCGGTGTTGCCCTCCTGGACGAGGTCGAGCATCGGCATCGCGCTGCGGCCGTACTTCCTCGCGATGGACACGACCAGCCGGAGGTTCGCGGTGATGAACTGCTGGATGGCGCGCTGCCCCTCGGCGGCGAGCCACTCGAGCTCCTCCTGGGTTGCCTGCTTGGGGGCGCCGCCCTGGCGGCGTCCGACCCTGCCGGTGTCGAGCAGGTGCTGCGCCATCAGCCCTGCCTCGATGGTCTTGCTCAGCTCTACCTCGGTGATAGCGTCGAGCAGCGGAGTACGCGCGATCTCGTCGAGGTACAGCCCGACGCTGTCACGACCCTCGATCTCGCGCGTGTGCGGACGACTCGTAGCCACGTGCGCTCCCTTCCTCTCCCCAAGCGCTTACCCCTAGGTAGCACCTGTATTCATCCCAACGAACATGTGTTCGCACAGATTCCCGAATCCGCCTGTGCGTCGCAGGTTCGTTTGCCTGCGAGGGTTACGACGGGTGGGGGAGCCCGGAAGTTGCCGGATCGGCGGAAAAGGTGCAGGTTCTCAGGGAACTTTCAGGAGCGGTGAAGCGCGTCAGGCGAGGCCGAGCTTGTCGAGCACCCAGGCGTAGCTGAACGCACGGTCACGCCAGGCGTTGTAGCGGCCGCTGACTCCACCGTGGCCGGCGGCCATCTCGGTCTTGAGCAGGAAGTCCTGCGGCTCGGCCGCCGTGGCGCGCAGCTTGGCGACCCACTTCGCCGGCTCCACGTAGAGCACCCGGGTGTCGTGCAGCGACGTCTCGGCGAGGATCGCCGGGTAGCGCTTGTGCTCGACGTTCTCGTACGGCGAGTAGGACTTCATGTACTCGTAGACCGCGGGGTCCTCGATCGGGTTGCCCCACTCCTCCCACTCCACCACCGTCAGCGGGAGCGTCGGGTCGAGGATCGTGGTGAGCGCGTCGACGAAGGCGACGTCGGCCAGGATCCCCCGGAACGCGTCGGGAGCGATGTTCGCGACGGCGCCCATCAACAGGCCTCCGGCGCTGCCGCCCTCGGCGACCAGCCGGTCCGGTCCGGTCCAGCCCGTGTCGGCCAGGTGCCGCGCGCAGGCCACGAAGTCGGTGAAGGTGTTCTTCTTCAGCAGCAGCTTGCCCTCGTCGTACCAACGCCGGCCCATCTCGCCGCCGCCGCGCACGTGGGCGATCGCGAAGCCGACCCCGCGGTCCAGCAGCGAGAGGCGGGAGATGGTGAAGAAGGGGTCGGTGGAGGACTCGTAGGAGCCGTAGCCGTAGATCAGCATCGGCATGGTGCCGTCGCGGGGCGCGTCCTTGGGGCACACGATCGAGATCGGGACCCGCGCGCCGTCCTCGGCGACGGCCCACTCACGGTGCTGCTCGTAGCGGTCGGGGTCGTAGTCACCGAGCACCGGCATCTGCTTGAGCAGGATCAGCTCCCGGGTGGCGACGTCGAAGTCGTAGACCGCCGGGGGAGTGGCGAGCGTGGTATAGCCCAACCGGACCCGCGGCTGGTGGAACTCCGGGTTCGCCCCGGCCCCGACGGTGTAGACCGGGTGCCCGAAGTGGACCAGGAAGTCCTCGCCCAGCCCGGTGTCGTCGAGGGTGATCACGCGCAGCTGGGTGAGCCCGTCCTTGCGCTCGTGCACGACCAGGTGGCTCTCGAACGCCTCGACGTCCTCGAGCCGGACCGCGGGGTCGTACTCGAACAGCGGCTCCCAGTCCTCGTGGCTGGTCGCGTCGATCGGGGCCCGGGCGAGCGTGAAGTTCTGGGCGCCGTCGTTGTGGAGGACCAGGAAGCAGTCCTCACCGGCGATCACGGCGTGCTCCACGCCGTACTCCACGCCCTGCCGTCGCGGTGCGAGGACCCGGAACTCTCCCGTGGGGTCGGCGGCGTCCAGCACGCGGTACTCGCTGGTGGTCTTCGAGCCGAGCCCGATCACCAGGAACCGGTCGCTGCGGGTGCGGCCCACCGACACCCAGAACCGCTCGTCGGGCTCGTGCAGGACCATCACGTCCTGGTCCGGGCCGGTGCCGATCCGGTGGCGCCACACCTTGTGCGGCCGCCACGCCTCGTCCACGGTGGTGTAGAACAGGTGCCCGCCGCACGCCGACCAGGTGGCGCCGTAGGCGGTGTCGGGGATCTGGTCGGGGAGCAGCTCACCGGTGCGCAGGTCCTTGACCTGCAGCAGGAAGCGCTCGTCGCCGACGGTGTCCACGCTGAACGCGAGCAGGGTCCCGTCCGGGCTCACCGACGAGGCGCCCAGCGAGAAGAACTCGTGTCCCTCGGCGAGCTCGTTCAGGTCGAGCAGACACTCCTCGCCCGGCACCTCCGTGTCCGGCGACAGCACCGGCGGGGTCCAGTCGTCGGGGGAGTCGACCGGGCAGCGGCAGCTGATCCCGTACTGCTTGCCCTCGATCGAGCGGCTGTAGTACCAGTACGCGCCGATCCGGACCGGGACCGACATGTCGGTCTCCTGGGTGCGCGCCCGGATCTCCTCGAACAGCGCCTCGCGCAGCTCGGCGAGGTGTGCGGTGGCCTGCTCGGTGTAGGCGTTCTCGGCCTCGAGGTAGGCGAGCGTGTCCGGCGAGTCCTTGTCCCGCAGCCATTCGTACTCGTCGACGAAGGTGTCACCGTGGAAGGTCCGCTCGAACGGCACCTTCTTCGCCACGGGCGGCGTGATCTCGGTGCGTGGGGTCTCGACGGGACGGGCGTGGGTCGGCTCTGACACGCGGCGAGCCTAACCCGCGGAGGCATCGCCTACCGTGGACGGGTGGACACGATCGACCTCAACGCCGACCTCGGCGAGGGCGTCACCGACGACATCGGGCTGCTCGCGCTGGTGACCAGTGCCAACGTCGCCTGCGGCTACCACGCTGGCGACGAGCCGATCATGCGCGCGGTGTGTACGGAGGCGGCGGCTCGAGGCGTCGCGGTCGGGGCGCAGGTGTCGTACGACGACCGCGAGAACTTCGGTCGTCGCCACCTCGACGTGCCCTTCGAGACACTGCGTGAGCAGGTCGCGCACCAGGTCGGGCTGCTCGACGAGATCGCCCGCGCCTGCGGCACCCGGGTGTCCTACGTCAAGCCGCACGGCGCGCTCTACAACCGGGTGGTGCACGACGAGGAGCAGGCTCGTGCCGTGCTGGCCGGGTCCGGCGACCTGCCCGTCCTCGGCCTGCCCGGCTCGCTGTTCCTCGAGCTCGCCGCCGCCCTGGGCCGGGAGATCCACCGGGAGGGCTTCCCCGACCGGGCCTACACCCCCGAGGGTCGGCTCGTCCCGCGCGACCAGCCGGGCGCGGTGCACCACCAGCCGTCGGTGATCGCTGCCCGCGCGCTGGAGATGGCCCGCTCCGGCGATGTGGCGTCCGTCTGCGTCCACGGCGACTCGCCGGCCGCCGTCCGCAGTGCCGCGGAGGTCCGCCGCACGCTGGAGACCGCGGGGCTGACCTTGCGGAGCTTCGCATGAGGCTGCTGCGTGTCGGGGTGGACTCGCTGCTCGCGGAGGTCGCCGACACCGCTGCAGCCACCAGGCTCTACGACGAGGCGCTGAGCCGCCGGGTGGCTGCCGCCGACGTCGTGCCCGCCGCCCGCACGGTCCTCTTCTCCGGGGTGGCCGACGTCGACCGGCTCGAGGCCGAGCTGGCCGGCTGGGACCTCGAGGCGTCGGCGGGGCCGGCACCCGGCAGCGGCCCGCTGGTGGAGGTGCCGACGGTGTACGACGGTCCCGACCTCGACGACGTGGCCCGGCACTGGGACCTGTCGACCCGGGAGGTGGTCGACCTGCACACCTCCACCGAGATGGTGGTGGCGTTCTGCGGGTTCGCCCCCGGCTTCGCGTACTGCACCGGGCACGGGCTGCCGAGCGCCGTCCCCCGGTTGCCCGAGCCGCGCACCCGCGTGCCCGCCGGGGCGGTCGGTCTCGCCGACACGTTCACCGGTGTGTACCCGGCGCCGTCGCCGGGAGGCTGGCGGCTGATCGGGCACACCGACCTCCCGTTGTGGGACGAGACCCGTCCGCAGCCCGCGACGCTGGCGCCCGGGACCAGGGTGCGTTTCGTGGAGGTACGGCGGTGACGGTGTCCCTGACCGTCGAGGACCCGGGGCCGCTCACCACCGTGCAGGACCTCGGCCGTCGCGGGTACGCCCACCTGGGTGTTCCCCGCGCCGGGGCGCTCGACCTCGAGGCGGCCGGCTACGCCAACCGGCTCGTCGGAAACCCGGTGGACGCAGCCGTCCTCGAGACCACGCTCGGTGGGGTCGCGGTGCAGGTGTCGGGCTCCACCGTGGTCGCGGTCACGGGTGCACCCGCGGCGGTGACCGTCGACGGGCGGCCCCGGCCGCTCGCCGAGCCGGTGCACGTGTCGGCAGGTCAGACCATGCGGGTCGGGCCGGCCACCTCCGGGCTGCGCAGCTATGTCGCGTTCGCGGGCGGGCTCGACGTGGCGCCGGTGCTCGGCTCCCGGTCGACCGACACCCTGTCCGGCCTCGGGCCACCGCCGCTGCGAGCCGGGGACCGGCTGGAGCTGGGAGCGCCGGTGGGCAGCCCACACGGCGTCGACGTGCCCGTCGTACACCGGTATCCCGACGCGGTCCGGGTCCGGGTGATCCCGGGCCCCCGGGTCGACTGGTTCTCCGAGGACGTCCTCGCGCGGCTCACCGAGGGCAGCTACACGGTCTCCTCGCACTCCAACCGGATCGGGCTGCGGTTGGAAGGCCCTCCGCTCCCACGCCGGCAGGACGACGAGCTGCCCAGTGAGGGACTCGTGCTCGGGGCGGTGCAGGTCCCGGCCTCGGGGCAGCCGCTGGTGTTCCTCAACGACCACCCGACGACCGGCGGTTACCCGGTGGTGGCGGTGGTGCACCCCGAGGACCTCCGCACCTGCGCGCAGCTGCGGCCCGGGGCGTCGGTGCGGCTGGTGGTCTAGCGGCCTCGCGGCACCGGCGTCAGCTCCGGGTCGTCGGTCCGGAACGTCTTCACCGGGCCCGGGGGAGTCTCTGCGGTCTCGAACCGGACCGTCACCAGTCCGCGGCCCGATCCCCACACCCAGCCGGGGCCGTGCTCGGCGTGGACCACGTCCATCCCCGGCGCCCACCGGCGGCTTCGGGTCACCTGCTCGATCGCCTCGTCGGTGACCGGCTCTCGTTCCGGCTCGGGCTCGGGGTCGAGGTCGGCGAAGAGGTCCTCCTGGATCCAGTCGGCGAGCCCCGAGACCCCGACCCCGAGCAGCCGCACCCCGCCGGAGGTGTCGACCTCGGCCAGCAGTGACCGCGCCAGCCGGGCGACCACTCGCGGCTCGTCGGTCGGCGCCGCCAGGGTGGTCGAGCGGGTGTGCGTGGAGAAGTCGTGCAGCCGCACCTTCACGGTGACCGTGCGCCCGGAGAGCCGAGCCTTGCGGAGCCGCTCGGTCACCTGGCGTGCCTGCCGCTCCAGCAGCCCCTCCAGCAGGCGGCGGTCGACGAGGTCGGTGTCGTAGGTGCCCTCGACACTGATCGACTTCGCCTCGCGCTCCGCGACCACCGGGCGGTCGTCCTCGGCCCGGGCGAGGTGGTAGAGGCCGGTGCCGTGCGCCTGCCCGAGCAGCCGGACCAGCTCTTCGAGGGAGACCCGCTCCAGGTCGGCGACCGTGTGCACGCCGGCGCGCCTGAGCCGCTCGGCGGTCGCCGGGCCCACGCCGGGGATGACGTTCACCTTCATCGGACGCAGCAGGTCGCGCTCCGCGCCCGGCGGCACGACCACCAGCCCGTCGGGCTTCTCCAGGTCGCTGGCGATCTTGGCGACCAGCTTGGAGGTGCCGATGCCCACCGACCCGTGCAGGCCCCCGGTGACCCGGTGCACGTCGAGCTTGAGCTGCTCGGCGACGGCGGTGACCCCGGCGACGGTGAGGTCGTCGAGATCGGCGGCGGCGAGGTCGACGTACGCCTCGTCCAGCGAGAGCGGCTCCACGAGCGGCGAGAGCTCACGCAGCAGCCCCATGACCGCGGCGCTGGCCTCGCGGTAGGCGTCGAACCGGCCGGAGAGGAAGGCGGCGTGCGGGCAGCGGGACCGGGCCTCGGCCGTCGACATCGCCGAGCGGACGCCGTAGGCGCGGGCCTCGTAGGAGGCGGTCGCCACCACGCCCCGGCCGCCGACCCCGCCGACCACGACCGGCTTCCCTCGCAGCGACGGCTTGTCCCGCTGCTCGACCGCGGCGAAGAACGCGTCGAGGTCGACGTGGAGGATCGTCGGGTCGGCGCGCACGGGCCCATCATGCCTGCCGACGCCCCCAGACTCCGGGCCCGTCGGGCCGGCACCGATCCACAGGTACGGCGCTCACCCAGCTCGTCCACAGCCCACAGCACGGCCCCCGACACGAGGCGCTCGGTGCTGGAGCGTAGCCCCATGAACGACTCCGTACTCCGCATCAAGTCCCCTGCCGACCTCCTGGCCCTGGTGCCGTGCGTGATCGGCTTCCACCCCCAGGACTCGCTGGTCCTGGTCGCCCTGGCCGGCGAGGGCAGCAACCTGCACGCCCGCGTCGACCTGATGGCCGACGACGAGGTCCTCGACGCCTCGCTCGCAGTCCTCGTAACCGCGACCCGGCGCAACGGCGCGCACACGGTCGCGCTGGTCGCCTACACCGCCGACCCGCTGCTGGCCGAGGACGCCGTCGACCAGCTCTCCGACGTGCTCGACGAGATCGGTGTCGAGGTGGTGGTCGCGATCCGCGCCGACGAAGGGAGGTGGTACTCCCTGGACTGCGACGACGACTGCTGCCCGCCCGAGGGCCGGCCCTACGACCTCAGCACGCACCCGTTCACGGCCCAGTCGGTGCTCGACGGCAAGGTGACCTTCCGCAGCCGGCAGGAGCTGGTCGACTCCCTCTTGCCGGTCGACCTCGATCAGGTCGACGCGGTCGCCGCCGCGGCCGCCGAGGCGACGCGCCGGCTGGAGACCGCCGACCGGGACGCCTTCGGTGTGCGCGAGCTGCACGGACGCCGGCGGCACCTCGTCACGGAGGGACGTTGGGTGCGCGACCGGGTGCGCGGCTACCTGGTCACCCGTGAGCCGCTCGACGCACACGAGGTGGGCAGGCTGGTGGCTGCCCTCACCTGCGCCGACGTGCGCGACGTCGCCTGGTCGGAGATGACCCGGGAGAACGCTCCGGACCACGTCCACCTGTGGCGTGACGTGGTGCAGCGGACGCCGTTGGACCTGCTCGCGGCGCCTGCAGGCCTGCTGGGTTTCGCGGCGTGGCTCTCCGGTGACGGTGCGCTCGCGTGGTGCGCAGTCGACCGGTGCCGCGAGGCGGACCCCGGGTACCACATGGCCGGACTCCTGGCGCAGACCCTGTTGGGCGCCATCCCGCCGTCGACGTGGCGCCCGATCGCCGCTGACGACCTGCCGCTGTTCGCCGGCTGAGGGCCTCGCCGGGTCCGAGGACGCGGATGCCGGTCGGTGGTCCCGGTCGCGTTCTGGGCGCGCTCCTGGGCCGGCCTACCGGGTTGGCTCTAGGCTTCCGGCATGGGCGAAGAGGTCGGTCAGCACGAGTTCTCGCGCGAGAACCGCACGAGGTACCGCGAGAAGGTGCGTCAGTGTCTCGACGTCTTCGCCCGGATGCTGCGGGAGTCGCGGTTCGACACCGACGACCCGATGACGGGGCTGGAGATCGAGCTCAACCTCGTCGACGACAGCGGCCGACCGGCACTGAAGAACGCCGAGGCGCTCGAGGCGATCGCCGACCCGAAGTTCGTGACCGAGCTCGGCCAGTTCAACCTCGAGATCAACGTCGCGCCGAAGCTGCTCAGTCAGCACGGCTTCACCGACTTCGAGCAGGAGATCCGCAGCTGCCTGAACGGCGCCGAGGACCGCGCGTCCAAGGCGGGGGCGCACCTGGTGATGATCGGGATCCTGCCCACGCTGGGCGCCGGACACATGAGCCCGGCCTCGCTGAGCCCCAACCCCCGCTACCAGCTGCTCAGCGACCAGATCCTGGCCGCTCGCGGCGAGGACCTGGCCATCGACATCGCCGGCGTCGAGCGGCTGCGCACCACCTCGGACTCGATCGTCCCCGAGGCGGCGTGCACGAGCACCCAGTTCCACGTGCAGGTCAGCCCCGACGACTTCCCGGCCTACTGGAACGCCTCCCAGGCGATCGCCGGGATCCAGCTCGCCCTCGGCGCGAACTCGCCGTTCCTGCTCGGCAAGGAGCTGTGGGCGGAGACCAGGATCGCGCTGTTCGAGCAGGCGACCGACACCCGCAGCGAGGAGCTGAAGGCGCAGGGCGTCCGCCCCCGCGTCTGGTTCGGCGAGCGGTGGATCAACTCGATCTTCGACCTGTTCGAGGAGAACGTCCGCTACTTCCCTGCGCTGCTGCCGATCATCGAGGACGAGGACCCGCTCGAGGTGCTCGAGCACGGTGGGACGCCCGAGCTCTCCGAGCTACGGCTCCACAACGGCACGATCTACCGCTGGAACCGTCCTGTGTACGACACCGTGGACGGGCTTCCGCACCTGCGGGTGGAGAACCGGGTCCTGCCGGCCGGCCCCACCGTGGCCGACACGATGGCCAACGCCGCGTTCTACTTCGGTCTGGTCCGCACCCTCGCCGAGCACGAGCGGCCGCTGTGGTCGCAGATGTCCTTCAGCGCCGCCGAGGAGAACTTCCACGTCGCGGCGCGGCAGGGGATCGAGGCGAACGTCTACTGGCCCGGCATCGGCCAGGTGCCCGCCACCGAGCTCGTCGTGCGCCGGCTGCTGCCGATGGCGCGCGCCGGTCTCGACGCCTGGGGCGTGGCGGCCGAGGAGCGTGACCGGCTGCTCGGGATCATCGAGCAGCGCTGCCTGACAGGCCGCAACGGCGCCTCCTGGTTCTCCGAGGCGTTCCATCGCCGGTGGCGCGACGGCGACGACCGCACCGAGGCCCTGCGGCAGACCCTCAACGAGTACCGGACCAACATGCACACCAACCAGCCGGTGCACACCTGGGAGTAGAGGGTTCCGAGACGGTCGCTCCGCTGCCTACGCAACCGCCGGGTCAGATCCGCAGCCGCTTCCAGGTCCTGCCCTCGCCGGTGCGTACGTCGATCCACCCGCTGCGGGTCAGCGACCAGACCGCCTCGAGGTCACGCGACACCGCCCCGAACGCCAGCGTGCTCGCGGACAGCCAGGCCAGGTCCTCGTCCTGGCAGCCGCCTTCGCCGGCACGAGTGAGCCACACACACGCTGCCACCTCGTCGGGCAGTGCCGCCAGCAGCTCCAGCACCACCTCGACCCGGGTGCCGGCGTCGACCACCGGATCGCCGTAGC
Organism: Actinomycetota bacterium; assembly: GCA_049323155.1. Taxonomy (GTDB): domain Bacteria; phylum Actinomycetota; class Actinomycetes; order Propionibacteriales; family Nocardioidaceae; genus Nocardioides_C. Next base: position 14,836 of record JBMOMG010000158.1, read on the forward strand.
GCACCGCACAGCTGCGTGCGTCGCCGTCGAGCCGGCCGACGTGCACGACGGTGTCGAACCGGGGCCGACGCTGGAGCCGGCGCAGCCGCCCGACCTCCAGGCGAAGCAGCGCCGCGGTCTCGGGTGAGGTCATGGGCCAAGCCTGCCCGTGTCCGCGCGGTCGCGTCGTGCCCCATCCACAGGTGCACGTCCTCCCTCCTGCGGTAGCGTGCGAGGTGACCCTCGCCGCTGCCGCGGGGGACCGCACGGACACGTGTGAGAGAGAGGACGGTCGATGGGGACCATCGTGGTGGGATACGTGCCGAAGCCGGAGGGCAAGGCCGCCCTGCGGCGCGCCGCCGAGGAGGCCAAGCTGAGGGGGTCGCGGCTGGTGGTCGTGAACTCCCACCGCGGCGGCCGTGAGTTCGACCGCGACGACGCCATCGAGTCCGAGTCGCAGCTGCAGGAGGTCAAGGCCGAGCTGGAGTCGCACGGCGTCGAGCACGACCTGCGGCAGCTCGTGCGCGGCATGGACCCCGCCGAGGACCTGGTGAACGTGGCCGAGGAGGTCAAGGCGGACCTGATCGTGATCGGCCTGCGCCGCCGCTCGCCCGTCGGGAAGCTGATCCTGGGCAGCAACGCCCAGCGGGTCCTGCTGGACGCGCCGTGCCCGGTCCTGGCGGTCAAGGCCACCGAGTAGCCCACTGCCGTCGACCGAGGGGCGGTCCGGCCTGTGCCGGGCCGCCCTCGGTCGGTCCGGGAGCGCACGCGGTCGAGGAGCCGACGACAGCAGGCTGCCTGACGGCCCGGCCGAGGCCGAGGTGAGTCCGATAGGGTGAGCGCGGGCTCGTTGCCCATGTCGCTGCCGGGCCGGGCAGGGTGACGATCCGGATCGACCCAGACGGACGGAGGGAGACGGCGTGCTCGCGCTGGTCGTCGCGCACTTCGCCGCCGCTGCTGTCGCTCCATGGGTGGTGCGTGTCCTGGGACCCCGGGCGTTCCTGCTCCTGGCGCTGGTGCCGGCGATCGCGGCAGGGTGGACCATCGCCCAGGCGACGGCCGTCGCTGACGGCTCGATCCCGACCGCGACGGTCCCATGGGTTCCGAGCCTAGGCCTGGAGCTAGCCCTGAGCCTGACCACCGTCCAATGGCTGCTCGCCCTGGTGGTCACCGGTGTGGGAGCGCTCGTCCTGGCCTACTGTGCCTGGTACTTCAGCGTCGGTTCCCCTGGTCTTGCCGGCTTCGCCGGCACG
>JBMOMG010000159.1:0-15794 GCA_049323155.1 Actinomycetota bacterium
CCCGGCCAGCCGTGGGCTGCTCGAGCCGGCCGGTCCACGGCTGGGACCCGACGCGGTCGCGACCGCCGACGTCGTGCTCTGTCCCGGACTGGCCGTGGACCGGATGGGGCGCCGGCTCGGCAGGGGCGGCGGCTCGTACGACCGAGCGCTTGCGCGGGTCCCGGTCGGCACCTTCGTGTGCACGCTGCTCTACGACGGCGAGCTGCTCGACCGGGTGCCTGCCGAGCCGCACGACCGCACGGTGACCGCCGTGGTCACCCCGGGTGGGCTCACCCGGCTCGGGCCGGCACCAGCCTGAGCGTGTCCTCGGCGGCCTCCTCGACCGCGTCTCGCGAGAACCGCCACGGCAGCGTCTCCCCGGCCACCCACAGGTCGGTCTGGTCGACGTAGTTGTCGTGGAACGGGTGGCCGGAGACCCCGGTCAGGTTGATCCAGCGGGACTCGTCGAGGTCGGCCATCGAGACGACCATCCGCATCGAGGGTGCCCAGTCGACCTGGTAGCCGGCGGGCGCGGTCCACCCGGTCGCGTTGACGATCGAGTCACCGCCGCCGACCTCGTAGCCGGTGCGGTTGAACAGCCACCGCACCAACCCGATGTCGGACTGGCCGACGGTCTGGTTCTCCAGGTCCATCCGGTGGTGGTGACCCCAGGTCCAGTTGCCGACCCTGCGGTCCTGGGTGCGCACCAGCTCGTCGCGCGCCGCGGCCATCGCCTCGAAGAGGATCTCGTCGCGGGTCTCGACGACGGTCTCGGTGTCGGTGTTGTCCCACCAACGGTTCTCCGGCTCCGCGAGCAGCCGCCGCATCACCTCGAACCACCGGTCCCCGCCGTCGGGCCACACCGACTCCTGGAGCTGGTCGTGGAAGGTCAGCGCCAGCGTGTTGCGCCAGACCGCGTTGTAGTACGCGGCCGCGGAGGAGTCCGGGTGCTGCTGGAAGTTCCAGTGCTCGAGCAGTCGCTGGCCCGCGGCGAGGTACTGCGAGGGCATGAAGATGTCGAGCAGGTACGGCACGAAGGTGGGCGCGAAGCCGTTGCGGGCGTCGAGCTGGATCCGCGCCATGTCCTCCACGCCGAGCTGCTCCTGGTGGCGCAGCAGGTCCGCGATCCGCTGGCTGCGGTAGCCGTAGGACCAGGAGTCACCGAGGTAGTACGGGTAGTCACGGCCGATCACCGCCTGGTTCGCGGTGCTGATCATCCCGCCCTCGGGGTCGAGCAGGCTCGGCAGCGCGTCGAAGGGCACGTAGCTGCCGGTCCAGTCGTTCGCCGGCAGCCACCCCTCCGCCGGGTAGTCGCCGGTGTGACCGGACTTGCGGATCGGGATCAGCCCCGGAGCCTGGTAGCCGATGTGGCCGTCCCGGTCGGCGTAGACCAGGTTCTGCGAGGGGGCGGCGAGCTGCCGCGCGGCGGCCCGGAAGTCGTCCCAGTCCTGGGCCTTGTTCATCAGGAACACCGAGTCCGCGGTGCGACTCGGGGTCAGCGCGGTCCACGAGATCGCGACCGCGTAGCCGTTGCCGCGCTCCGGGGCGCGCTCCCCGACCGGGGCGTTGGCGCCGACCGTGCTCAGCTGTGTGGAGACGTCGGACAGCAACGGCCCGTGGTGGGTGGAGCGCACGGTGAACGTCACCGGCTCGTCGCGCCCGTGCACCTCGATCTGCTCCTGCCGGGTCTCCAGCAGGCGCCGGCGACCGTCGTACACGTAGCGCTCGCCCTCGACCTTCTCCAGGTAGAGGTCGACCACGTCGGGCCCGAGGTTCGTGAAGCCCCAGGCGATCTGCTGGTTGTGGCCGATGACCACGCCGGGCAGTCCGGAGAAGGTGAAGCCGGAGACGTCGAAGGGGCAGGCCTCGGTCACCTCGTTGCAGTGCAGTCCCATCTGGTGCCAGATGCCCGGCACCGAGATCCCCAGGTGCGGGTCGTTGGCGAGGATCGGCTCGCCGGTGCTGCTGTGCTCGCCGTCGACCACCCAGCTGTTGCTGCCCACGCCCTGGCCGCTGCCGACCAGCTGCGGCATCGACTCCAGGCCCCTCCCGAGCCGCTCGAGCGCCCTGACCATCTCGTCCGGCAGCCCGGGCCGGGTCGGCAGCCGGGTGTCCCGGGAGGTCGCGTCCTGCTCGAAGACCCGGTCCACCACGGCACCCTGCTGCACGATCGGCTCGTGGCGGTCGTAGGGGTAGGTCGGGTAGAGGTACTCGATCTCCTCGGCGGTCTGGTTGACCGACATGATCGCGCGGTCGATCTCCTCGGTCATGTTGCCGCGCAGGTCCCACGCCATCGCCTTGAGCCAGGCGACCGAGTCGACTGGCGTCCACTCCTCGGGCACGTAGTCGAGGCCGTTCAGCGCGAGCACGGAGTACTCAAGCGCCATCTCGCCGGGTGAGTGGGAGTCGAGGTAGGCGTTGACCCCGGCGCTGTAGGCCTCGAGGTAGTCCAGCGTCTCGGGGCTCAGCAGCGACATCTCCTGCTCGGCGATCCGTCGCCAGCCCATGGTGCGGATGTACATGTCGGTCTCGAGCGCGTCCTCGCCGAGCATCTCGGCGAGGCGGCCGGCGGTGACGTGGCGCCGGAAGTCCATCTCGAAGAACCGGTCCTGCGCGTGGACGAAACCCTGGGCGTAGAACAGTCCTCGGCGGTGTCGGCGTAGACGTGCGGGATCCCCTGCTCGTCGCGGAGCACCTCCACCTCGGCGGCGAGACCGGGCAGCTCGAGCTCCCCGTCGACGGTCGGGAACGGCCGCCGTACGACGGCGACCGTGGCGACCAGGCCGGCGACGAGCAGCAGCACGACCCCCGCCGCGACGTAGGTCGTCACCCGCCCCCAGCGCGGCCATGAGCGGAACCCGGTCGCCGGCCTCGGCGTGGTCTCGGGCTGCTGAGCTGGGAGATCAGGGCTGGCGGACACGGCGGCCATTGTGCCGCACCACCGATCGCGGACCGGACCGGGAAGTTGGCGAAACGTCTCGACGTTGCGATAATTGGCAGTCGCACCGTGCGAGTGCTAACGACGAGAACTTCCGGAGGACGAGCGTGCCGACCTACCAGTACGCCTGCACTGACTGCGACCACGCCTTCGAGCAGGTCCAGAGCTTCACCGAGGACTCGCTGACCACGTGCCCGCAGTGCGAGGGCCGGTTGCGCAAGGTGTTCAACGCCGTGGGCGTGGTCTTCAAGGGTTCGGGCTTCTACCGCACCGACAACCGGTCGGACTCCAAGTCCTCCTCGGCCACCACGACGAGCTCGACGTCGACGAAGACCGAGACCTCCACCAAGACGACGGCCGAGGCCGGCGCGGCCTGAGCCTCCCCGATCCCGCCCCGGGCGCGCCTGTGGATGAGGCGACGCACCGGGGCGCGATCTTGCCTAGCCTCGGCTGGCATGGACCGCACCCGACGTCGTGACCGGCGTGACCCCTCCCCGATCCCGTGGACCCGTCGCGCGCGGCGGGCTGTGCTCGCACGACGGCGCCCCCTCGCCGCGCTGACCGCCGGGCTCGGCGTGCTCACGGCGATGCAGGCGCTGGCGCCGCCGGCCGCCCCGACGGCGACCGTGCTCACCGCCGCCCACGACCTGCCGGCCGGTGCTCGGCTGGGACGCGCAGATCTCGTGCGGTCCGCCGTCCCGCCGTCGAGCGTGCCGGTCGGCGCCCTGTCGGCCGAAGGTGCGGCCCTCGGGCGCACCACGACCGGTCCGGTCCGCGCCGGCGAGACCCTCACCGACGTCCGGCTGCTGAGCGGCTCCCTGCTCGAGGGCTACCCCGGTCGGGTGGCCGCGCCGGTGCGGATCGCCGACCCGGGTGCGGTGACCCTCCTGCGCATCGGTGACCGGGTCGACGTGATCGCGGCCGACCCCCAGGGCCGCGCGCCGGCGACGCTCGTCGCCGAGGCGGCACCGGTCGTGGCGCTGCCGCGGTCGGAGGAGAGCACGCTCGCCTCCGGGGGTCTGGTCGTGCTCGCCGTGAGCGAGGAGACCGCGCGCTCGCTGGCCGCAGCGGCGGTGGCGGGCTACCTCTCGCTGGTGATCACGCGCTAGCGTTCAGGTGCCAGCCCAAACCATCGCCGTCCGGCGACGCACGGAGGAGAGCGCCCATGCTCAAAGGCTTCAAAGAGTTCATCATGCGCGGCAACCTCGTCGAGCTCGCCGTGGCCTTCATCATGGCCACCGCGTTCGCGGCCGTGGTCACCGAGACGGTGAACCTGCTGATGTCCCTGATCGCCAAGGTCACCGGGGGCAAGCAGCCCGACTTCAGCGAGTGGAAGCCCGCCGGGCTCCCGGTCGGCACCTGGGTCACCGCGGTGATCTCGTTCCTGATCCTGGCCGCGGTCGTCTACTTCTTCATCGTCACGCCCTACAACAAACTGCAGGCCCGGCGCGCGCGCGGTGAGGAGCCGACGCCGCCTTCGGAGGAGGTCACGCTGCTGACCGAGATCCGCGACCTGCTGCGCAACCAGAGCGGCAGCACCGGCGCCTGAGCCAGGCTCGACCCGGGTCCGGACTCCGGGTCCGGACTCCGGGCCCGGGTTCAGCCGTGGTGCGGCGGGACCTGGCGACGAAGCCAGTCCTCGTCGCCCGCGCCGCCGCGAGGCGAGCCGCTCTCGCCCCACGCATCGGCGCACTCGTCCCGGGGACGGTCGGGCAGGGCGTCGCCGAACGCGGCGGCCAGCCTGCGCTTCCGCTCGACCTCCTGCTCCCGCTGCTTGCGGTCTCCGCTCACCGGCCCACCTTCGTCGCGACCCCTGCGTCCAGCCAGGACGCGTCGAAGTGCGTCCTTCGAGGAGTCCAACCGGTCTGGGCGCGGAAGTGTTCCGAGCTGACCCGCAGCGACCTGGTGGCCGGCTCGGCGCGCCGGCCGGTGAGCCGCTGACCCACGGGGCCGATGAAGCCGACCGACTCCCGGCCCACGGCGGTTGCGTAGCCGCGCACGAGGTCGCGGCGCCGCACCGGCTCCGCACCGACGTTGTAGACCCCACCCGGCGCGGTGAGGGCGGCGAGCACCGCCGAGCCGATGTCGTCGGTGTGCAGCGGGTGCACCCAGCCCTCCGGCGAACCGAGACCGACCGAGTGGCCGCGCCGGGCCACGCGCAGCCAGAACCGGGTCATGTCGTCGTCACCGACGATCGTGCCCAGCCGGAGCACGACCCCTTGGCGCAGGTCGCTCTGGTAGCGCTGCACGTGCGCCTCGCCCACGCAGACCGGTTCGGTCGCGGAGTTGATGTCGAGCGGGCTGTGCTCATCGATCCAGGCGTCACCTTGGTCGGCGTACACCAGCGAGAGGCTCTCCTGGACCAGCCGCCGCACGTGGGCGGCGCGCGCCGCAGCGGCGACCGAGCGGACGCCCTCGGTCCAGAACCGGTCGTTGTCGCGCCAGGCGTGCTTGCGCACGGCCCGAATTCCGGTGGGCGCTCGGCCGACGAGGCTGACCACCGCGTCGCAGCCCTCGAACACCGGCACCAGGCTGCGTTCGTCGAAGAGGTCGGCGCGCAGCGCGGTCGCACCCCAGGACTCGACGAGCTCGGACGTCTCCGGGGTCCGCGCCACCGCCAGGACGTCATGTCCCGCGGCGAGCATCGCCTGGACCGCTGAGGCGCCCACCACTCCGGTGGTCCCCACAACCGCGACCTTCATCGGCGGCCTCTTCCCCTCTCATCGCCCCCACACCACCGTCCAGATGGCGAGACCCTCGGACGACGATAACGGAATCATAACGCCGATGTCCCCAACGGACCTCGAGACGCGGAGGAGACCGGATCGGACCCGGCGACGTGGTCCATCGAGGTGGCGATGTTGCGCAGGTTCAGGATCAGCCCGCCGTACTCCGGCCAGTGCAGGGCCGAGAGCCGCTCGTCGGAGTAGTCGTCGGCCAGCACGCCGAGGTCCGCGCGGATCTCCGCGAGGCGTTTGGGTCGTGGACCCTCGGGCGCATCGGGTGTCCCGGAGGGCAGGGACTCGTCGGGCGTGCGGATCGCGGTCGCCACCTCGCGGAGCAAGCCGGTCCACCGGTCACGGAACTCGTCGTCCCACTGGTTGCTGTCGGTGATGCTGTGCTCGAGGGTGCGGGCCATGCTGCGGATCTCGGCGAGCGCCTGCTCCGTGCGGTCGAGCAGCTCGCCGAATGCCCCCGGTTCCCGGACCACCGCCGAGTCGCGGCGCGGGTTCAGCCGACCGCTCTCCCTCGCCTGCCGGACCAGCGCCCACGCCTCGTCGACCTCCACGTCCAGCTCCTGGCTGCGCCGGATCCACTCCTGGACGTGGGCCTCGGTGCACTCGTCCCCGAGGTCGTCGGCGACCTGGTGCAGGAGCTCGCCGACCCGTCGGCTCACCGCGGCGATCGCGCGCGCGGCGGTGAGGTCGCGCAGCGGCGGCCACACCGTGGCGTTGACCAGGAAACCGATCCCGACCCCGATGGCCGTGTCGATCAGCCGGCCGAGAAGCACCTGGTCCTCGTCGCTGAACCCGGTGGTGAGCACGATCAGCGCCGTCGCCGCCGCGGTCGTGCCCTCCTCCTTCAGCCAGCGCACCTGGCTGACCAGCAGGGCGACGAACAACATCACCGCCAGGGCCCATGGGTCGAGACCCAGGGTGTTCCCCGTCGCCCAGGCCAGCAGCACGCCGAGCACGGTGGCGGCGATCTGCTTGGCCCCGCGCCAGAACGACCGGTAGACCGTGGCGTGTACGACGAGCAGCGCGGCCCACGGCGCCAGGAAGGGCTGCGGCAGGCCGAACACCACCGCCGCGACGACCCACGCCAGCACGGCGGCGACAACGGTCTTGACCAGCTGGATCCCCTCGGTCCAGGCGACCGGGTCCCGCAGCAGCTCCGTGACTCTCGCTCTGATCCGGGCATACCCGGGCATAGCGCTCCCCTTCCTCCCAGCCGACCACGTGCCCAGACAACCGGTGCGGCAAACGCGTTTACCGGCGTCGGCGCTCGGCAACCACCGGGGTGCAACCAGGCAGAAGATGGAACATCAACCACGTCCCCAGGAGGTCCCCATGGCCGACAGCTCCGGTCCGCTGAACGGAAAGAAGGTCGCCTTCCTCGTCGCCGGCGAGGGCATCGAGCAGGTCGAGCTCGTCGAGCCGTGGAAGGCGGTCGAGCAGGCCGGCGGCACGCCACGGCTGGTCTCGCCGAAGAAGGGCAGCGTCCAGGCGTTCAACCACCTCGACAAGGCCGACACCTTCGACGTCGACGTCCCCGTCGCCGACGCGGACCCGGCCGATTTCGACGCGCTCGTGCTGCCGGGCGGGGTGGCCAACCCGGACGCCCTGCGCATGGACGAGGACGCTGTCGCGTTCGCCAAGGCGTTCATGGAGTCCGGGAAGACGGTGGCGTCGATCTGTCACGCACCGTGGACGCTCGTGGAGGCCGGTGTGCTGCAGGGCCGCACACTGACCTCGTGGCCGAGCCTGCAGACCGACATCCGCAACGCCGGCGCCACCTGGGTCGACGAGCAGGTGGTGGTCGACGGCAACCTGATCTCGAGCCGCAAGCCCGGCGACCTCGAGGCGTTCACCGCCAAGATCGTGGAGGCCCTCAGCTAGTCACCCGGAGCAGTCCGGGGGTGGGTCAGCGGCGGCGGCCGGCGTTCGGTGGGACGAGCACCGGCGCGCCGCGCTCTCCGACCATCACGTCGAGGACGGCGTGGTTCTCGCCGGTGCCGAGGAAGCTCTGGTTGGCCACCAGCACCCGCCGGCCGAGGAACGTCGCACTGGAGGGAGTGTCGAAGGGGATGTCGCTGCCGTTGTCGCCGGTGAGCGGCACCTCCGGGAAGCGCTCCAGCTCCTCGCCCGACGGATCGAGCACCACCAGCTGGGCGGAGAGCCCTGCGTTGGCGACGTAGATCCGCCCGGACCTGCCGATCCCGAACCCGTCGGGCAGCTCGCCGGGGAGGCTCTCCCAGAGCAGCCGGAGGCCGGCGGCACGGCCGTCGCGGATCGGGATCCGGTACAGCTTGCCGGTCGCCGGGTTCGCCTCGCCGAACCCCATCGAGGTCTGCTGTGCGACGAGCAGCGCCCGCCGGTTCGGAGCGAGCAGCAGGCCCGTCGTACCGAACTCCACGCCGTCGAGCCGCCGGTCCGCCAGCCAGACACGGGCTGCCCCGCCGCCCGGCGGGACCCGCCAGATCACCGCCTGCCCGTAGTCGGTGACGTACAGCTCGCCACGCGGACCCCAGGCGGCGAAGTTCGGGCTGGCCGGCTTGTCGACCAGGTTCGGGGAGCAACCTCCGCTCTCCCCCGGCAGGCAGACCGGCAGGTCGGCGAAGGTGGCGTAGCGGGTGAACCGCCCCGTGCGCGGGTCCAGCATGAGGGCACGGGCGGTCGACTTCTCCAGCAGCACCAGCCGGCCGTGGGCGTCGCTGGTGGCGACCTGCACACCGTGGGCGGTCTCGAGGTCCTGGCCCGGCACGGTCCACGAGCGCTGCAGCGCACCGTCCGCGGTCCACTCGAGCACCCGGGAGCGGATCCGGTCCCCGGCCGGGTTGTTGTAGGTGCCGGCGAACACGCGGCCGTTGGGATGGGCGTACACAAACGCCGGGTAGCCCGGCTTCGGCACTCGCGCGAACACGCGGGTGTCCCAGCGCTCGCGCGTGGTCTGGCTCGCACCGGCGTCGGCCGGGGCGACTCCGCCGAGCGTGCCCGTGGCCAGGGTGCCGGCCACCACGGTCGCGGCCAGCACCGTGCCGACGATCTTCCTCACTCTCGTCCCCCTCACAGGTGCTCCAGGACCTCGCGGGCGGCCCGATCCCCGGCCCGGACGGCACCGTCCATGTAGCCGGACCAGTACGTCGAGGTCTCGGTGCCTGCCCAGTGCACACGGCGGAACGGCTTGCGAATCGTCGCCCCGAACGACGTCGTCGTCCCCGGCCCCATCAGTGCCACCGGCCCGCCCTTGGTCCAGCGTTCGTGGGTCCAGTCCTGCTCGACGTACTCGATCGGCCTCAGCGCCTCGGGACCGAACAGCTTGGCGAAGCCCTCCAGCACGGCGGTACGACGGGCAGCCCGGCCCTGCACACCGTAGCGCTCCCAGGTGGAGCCGCCGATGAACGCGAGCAGGACCCCGACGCTCGCGTCCGCGGGGCTGTTGTCGAAGCACACCCGCACCGCCCCGCTGTCGGCCACGCCCATCCCGGTGAGCCCGTCCTTGCGCCAGAACGGCGTCTTGTAGACCGCGTCGGCCTTCATCAGCTGGCCCATCGGCATCCGCTGGAGAAGCTGCATCCGCTTCGGCGGGAGGAACGGGAACCAGTCGATCGCCAACGCAGTGGCGGGCGGAGCCGCGACGATCACCCGGCGCGCCGATACCGTGCCCCGGTCGCTGGAGACCAGCACCCGCTCTCCGCGCTGCTCGATCCGGCGGACTGCGGCGTCGAGCGCGACGATGTCGCCGAGCCGCCGGGCCAGGCGTTGCGGGATCAGCCCGGAACCGCCGACGAAGCGGGAGTCCTGCGCGCCGCCTGCGGTGTCGGAGGAGCGCTCGAAGCTTCCGGGGGTGGTCTCGTTGCCGGAGGCCGCGATGTACCAGAGCAGGAACAGCAGCGACATGTCCCGCCCGTCGGAGCCGAACGTCGGCTGGAGGTAGGACAGGAGCAGGTTCTGCACGCCGGGGTTCACGCTGTTCTGCGAGACCCAGTCGTGGAAGGTGACCGAGTCCCACTCCAGCGCCTTCGCGGCTGCCCAGGGAGCGTCGACGGGGACCTGCTTGGACATCTCGTTGATGCGGGTGATCAGCAGCGCCGCGTCGGGGAGGATCAGCGGGTCGGGAGGCACGGTGCCCTGGTAGCGGGTCACCCGGTCGCCCGACAGGTAGAGGTTGTCCCCGGTGACGTACTCCTTGAAGGTCCTCACGCCGAGCTCCCGGGCCAGCTTCAGCAGGTGGTCCTGGGTCGGTCCGACGAACGCACCGCCGGCCTCGATCACCGCGCCGGAGTGCAGCTCGTGGTTGAGGATCCGGCCGCCGACCCGGTCCCGGGCCTCGAGGACGAGCACCGAGCGCCCGGCGTTGGCGACCCGGCGCGCGGCGACGAGCCCCGACAGCCCGCCGCCGACCACGACCACGTCGACCTTGCGCGGCAGGCGTCCCTGGCGGGTCGCCCCCTCCGCCGGGAGGGCCAGCCCGTTCGTGGCCAGCACGCCGGCCCCGACGGTCAGCCCGCCGAGAAGACCGCGCCTGCTGACCCCCCCGGTCGAGCTCGCTCCGGTGATCGAGCCCTCTGCACCGGTCGAGCCCTCTCCGGTGGTCGAGCTTGTCGAGACCTGTCGAAGGGTCGAGACCATGACTCCCCAATCGCATCAGACTGAGCTAACCTGAACCAGTGTCAGATTCAGGTTCACTCTACTGAAAGGTTCCTTTGTCCTCCACCGGTGTGTCCAACGACCGAACGGCCGGGAAGCGACGGGTCCCGCAGCAGACGCGCAGCATCGAGCGCGTCGAGCGGATCCTCGACGCCGCGGCAGCACTCGTCGTCTCTGAGGGCGTCGACGCGCTGACCACCCGGTCGGTCGCGCGCGCCGCGGAGGTGCCGGTGGCCTCGCTCTACCAGTACTTCGGGGACAAGGACGAGATCCTCCTCGCGCTGGTCGAGCGCGACATCGCCGAGATGGATGCCCAGGTCGCAGCAGACCTGGGGAAGCTCGACCTGCTGAGCATCGGGTCGATCGTGGAGACCACGATGCGGGCGTTCGTGAAGGTGTACCACCGCAGGCCTGCATTCGTGGAGATCTGGCTGCGGGGCCGGACGAACAGTGCGATCAACGAGTTCGGCCGCGCCCACAACAAGCGCGTCGCTGCCGACCTGTTCCGGCTCGCCCGCGACGCCGGCCTGGTCCGGCCCGGCACCCGCCGGGTCCACGCCGAGCTGGCCGTCGAGGTCGGCGACCGGCTCTTCCAGCTCGCGTTCGAGGACAAGCTCAAGGGGGACAACGTGATCATCCGCGAGGGCATCGAGCTGGTGCGCAGCTACCTGGAGCGCCACGCGACCACCGAGGGCCTCGAGGGCGTGCGGCCGTGAGCGGCTCCCACGACGACGCGCGCGCGGCCGTCGCCGAGGCGTCGAGGCGGCTGGCAGCCGAGGGCCTCCTGGTCGGCACGGCGGGCAACGTCAGCGTCCGAGCCGGGGAGCACGTCGCGGTCACCGCCACCGGTGCCGAGCTGGCTGCCGTGACGCCGGCCGAGGTCACCGTCGTCGACCTGACCGGCTCGGTGGTCGCCGGGGAGCTCGAGCCGACCTCGGAGATCGACCTCCATCTCGGTGTCTACGCACACCATGACGCCCTGGCCGTCGTACACACGCACGCGCCGGAGGCCACCGCGCTGTCCTGCGTGCTGGAGGAGCTGCCCTGCCTGCACTACCAGCAGCTGGTGCTGGGTGGGTCCGTCCCGGTGGTGCCCTACGCGACGTTCGGCACCCCGGAGCTGGCCGCGTCCGTGGTCGACGCGCTCACCGGGCGGCAGGCGGCACTGATGGCCAACCACGGCTCGGTGGCGACCGGCGCATCCCTCGACAAGGCCGTCGAGAACGCGCTGCTGCTGGAGTGGCTGTGTGGGCTCTACCGGCGGGCGACCGCCGTCGGCACGCCGCGGCCGCTCGACGACGCGCAGCAGGCTGCCGTGATCACGGCAGCGATCGAACGCAAGTACGGGGAGACCCGGCCCGTGAAGCAGAAGGAAGAGTCATGAGCATGAACGTCATCACCATGGGTGTCCACGTCCTCGACGTCCACGTCAGGCCGGTCGAGAGCATCCCCGAGCGCAGCGACGGACAGATCGTCGACGAGATCGCGATGTCGGCCGCCGGGACCGCGGGCGGGACGGCCACGATCCTGCGGAAGCTCGGGGCCTCTGTGCGCAGCTTCGGCGCCGTGGGCAAGGACGCGCTCGGCGACACGCTGGTCGGCCTGCTCGACCGGGCCGGAGTCGACACCGCCGGCCTGGTCCGCCGCGGCTCGGCCCAGACCTCGGCGAGTGTGCTTCCGGTGCGCGCCAACGGCGACCGCCCGGCGTGGCACTGCATCGGCGCAAACGGCGTCTACACGCTCGCCGACGTCGACCTCGACGCGATCACGACGGCCACGCACCTGCACCTTGGCGGCCCGGAGTTCCTCGGCGGCGAGGCCGCGGCCGAGGTGCTCGCTCACGCGCGGGCGCACGGCGTCGTGACGTCGGTGGACATGCTCGCGCCGGGCGACCCGGGGATGCTGGAGTGGGTCGAGGCGGTCTTCCCCCACACCGACTACTTCATGCCCAACGACGAGCAGCTGCTCGGGCTGACCGGAGCAGCCACGATGGAGGACGCCGCCCGGGTGATCCTCGGCAAGGGCGCCGGCTGCGTGGCGGTGACGCGAGGAGCGCAGGGAGCGCTGGTCGTGACCACGGACGACACGATCGAGGTCCCGTCGTTCGACGTCGACATCGTGGACACGACCGGGTGCGGCGACGCTTTCTCCGCCGGCTTCCTCAGGGGGCTGTCCGTCGGGAAGGACCTCGAGGAGGCCGCCGTACTCGGCTCCGCGACCGCGGCGCTCGTGGCGCAGGGACTCACCACCGACCACGGCGAGTTCGACCTGGTCACCGTCGAGAAGCTCGCCGCCGACGGTCCCCGGCGGAGCTGACGCGGGCGAGGTCTGGCTCGGGCGAGGCCCGAGGGCTCAGGCGCAGAGACCGGCGCTGCGCGCGGCCTCCGCCCGCTCCTCGTCGGTCGGGCTCGGCGACGCGCTCTGCGAGGGCTGCTCAGCCGGCCCCTCGGTCGAGGGGCTGTCGGTGCCACCCGGCGGCTTGCTGCCGGAACCGGTCGGCTTGTCCGCCGCGGTCACCACACTGCCGGCGAACTTGGCCGGGAGCTCCTCGTCGTTGCGGATCTTCTTCCACAACAGGTCGGCCTCCGGGGCCCACTCGACGCGGTTCGGGTCCGGCTCGTACCACTTCCACGGGACCGTCAGGAACTGGATGTTGTCCAGGCCGATCCCCCGCAGCTGGTTGGCCAGACCCGCGAGGTCCTTGAGGTTCGCGAACTCGGGGTCGGTGGTGAGCGACTCGGTCGCGGCGTCGAGGAAGTTGTAGAGCTTGACCGGGTTGGCCAGCGTGCCCGCGGAGATCGCCTGGTTGGCCATCGAGGCGAGGAAGGCCTGCTGGCGCTTCATCCGGCCGATGTCGCCGTTGTTGTCGCCGATCCCGTGCCTGATCCGCACGTAGTCCAGCGCCTGCTTGCCGGTGGCTTCGTAGGTGCCGGCCGGAAGGTAGATGTTGCCGATCGGGTCGTTGACCTCCTCGGGCACGCAGACCTCGACGCCACCGAGCGCGTCGACCATGTGCTTGAAGCCGGCGAAGTCGACCACGACGAAGTGGTCGATGTGGATCCCGGTGAGCTGCTCGACCGTCCGCTGGGTGCAGCCGGGGCCGCCGACGGCGTAGGCGGCGTTGAACTGGCTCAGGCCGCCCGGGTCGGTGCTGCCGTCCTCCAGGAGGCAGTCGGGCCGCTCGACCATCGCGTCGCGCGGCAGGCTGACGCCGTACGCGTGCTTCCGGTCGGCGGACAGGTGCAGCAGGATCGTCGTGTCCGACAGGCCCGGGGACTCGCCCCCGATGCCGGCGTTGCCGATGCCCTCGCGGGTGTCGGAGCCCAGCAGCAGGATATTGAGCGGCTCGCGCGGCCCTTCGTCGACCTTCTCCGGCCGGTCGGTGCCCAGCGCCTTCGTGGTGTCCAGCGAGGTGATGTTGCCCTCGAGCTTGCGGTAGACGAACAGGCCGCCGACGATCAGGGCGAGACTCACGACCACGGCAGTCAGACCCGCAGCGCGGATCGCGCGCTTGCGGGCCAGCTCGTGGTTGCGGTGTCGAGCAGGGTGGGACACGGGTGCGGGGGTCTCTTCTGTCGGGTCCGGCACGTCGGACTGTCGGCGTTCTGAGGCCACGTCGCAGAGTACGCGGACCACAGACCATTGTGTGTCGCAAACCCGGGAAACTCCACTTGGGTGTCACCTGCGTCCCCGTCTGAGGCGAATGTGAGGGATGTGGCGGCATCCCGGCCTGTCCGGAGGGAGTGGTGGTGCCCCAGGCCAGAGTCGAACTGGCGACCTTTCGCTTAGGAGGCGGCTGCTCTATCCACTGAGCTACTGGGGCCGGCCATGTGCGCGATCGTGGCAAACCTGCACGTGACGGCCTCCATATTGTCAGGGTGGACCGACCGGGGTCACCACCGCCCCCGAAGCACTTGACCCTCACGCGACGTGAGTGTCTGCGCGAGATGCACGCCGGCATCGCGGAGCTGTACGTCGCCGACCGAGGTACACCCAGACGTACGAGGCTCTCGCTCCCGGGCTGGCGCAGTACGTTCGTGACGCAGTCGTCGCCAACGCCGCACGCACCTGACGGCACGACTCCGGCTCTTCCCTCACCAGGGAGTGCGCGTCGATACTGAGCCGATGCGGACCAGCACGGACGTGGAGATCACGACCCCGCAGGGAGTGATGCCGGCGTACTTCGCGACGCCGAGCTCATCGCCGCCGTGGCCGGGAGTCGTGATCATCCACGACTTCAACGGGATGAGCACGGACCTGCGGGCGCAGGCGGACTGGCTGGCGGGCGAGGGCTTCCTCGCGTTGGCGCCGGACCTCTTCTACTGGGGAAGCCCGATGCGCTGCCTGGGCACGATCATGGGCGACATCGGTCGGCGTCGCGGACGCACGTTCGATGACGTCGAGGCGGCCCGGTCCTGGCTGCGCGACCGCGAGGACTGCACCGGGCGGATCGGTGTGATCGGCTTCTGCATGGGCGGTGGGTACGCCCTGGCGCTGGCGTCCAACCGAGGCTTCTCCGCCTCCAGCGTCAACTACGGCGGCTGCCCGTCTGATGCCGAGGAGTGGCTGCCCGAGGCCTGCCCGATCGTCGGCAGCTACGGCGGCGGCGACCGGTCTCCGATGGGCGGGAAGTCGGGAAAGCGCCTGGGCCGGCTGCTGAGCGAGTACGGCGTCCCGCACGACGTGAAGGTCTACCCGCGAGTCGGACACGGGTTCATGAACGACCACGACACGTCCGACACGTCGCTGTTCATCCGCTTCCTCGCCCGGGTCAGCAACACCCGGTACGACGAGGATGCCACCCGTGACGCCCGCCGGCGGGTCGTGTCGTTCTTCGACACCTACCTCCGCGGGTGATCCGGCCAGGGCGTTTCCCCGCGGGTCGTCTGGGCACCACGTGGCGTGGCACGTCGTACGCCACCGGCAGCCGAACCGACCGAAAGGCCAGACCACCGTGGGACCCGGTATCACCCTGCTCATCCTGGGCGCGATCCTCGCGTTTGCCGTGCGTGCGGACGCCTCTGCGGTCGATCTGCAGACGGTCGGGCTGATCTTCATGGTGGCCGGGGCCGCGGTCATCGCGTACTCCCGCCGCGAGAGGCGTCGTACGACGGTCGTCGAGCACGTCGAGAAGGACGGAGCCGGAGCCGACGTCGACACCGCGGTCCACGAGACCGTCACGCGGGAGAGCCTTCCCGAGCACGGGGACGTCCACCGGCACCCCTGACCGCCCCAGCCCCCCCGACCGGGCGTTGGCGTACCTGGCGCTGACCCAGCCGCGCGGCGTCCGCTCCCGCCCACCACCTGAGACGGGCTTCGGGTCTGTAAAGTCCGGGCCTGACACGGCGTCCCGGCAGAGCGGCTCGATTGCGTTTCCCCGGGGTGTGGAACGCCCCGGTCGGCGGGCCGGAAATGTCGGTGGTGCCCTCTAGCGTCGGGGTATGGCAGCACAGGTAGAGGTCGACGAGCTGGACGTGGTCGGTGCGCTGACCGCGTTCGGTCAGCTC
>JBMOMG010000160.1:0-15780 GCA_049323155.1 Actinomycetota bacterium
TCCGGGCCGCCCGCTGGTGTCGAGAGGTCGATCAGGCGACGTCGAACCGGTCGAGCATCATCACCTTGTCCCAGGCGGCGACGAAGTCGCGGACGAACTTCTCCTGGGCGTCGTCGGCGCCGTAGACCTCCGCGATCGCCCGCAGCTGGGAGTTCGCGCCGAAGACCAGGTCGACCGCGGTCGCGGTCCACTTCACCTCGCCGGTGCTGCGGTCACGACCCTCGAAGACGTTCTCCTCCATCTGCGAGGCCTTCCACTCCGTGCCCGCGTCGAGGACGTTGGCGAAGAAGTCGTTGGTCAGCGCTCCGGGACGGTCGGTGAACACGCCGTGCTGGGTGCCTCCGGTATTGCCGCCCAGGGCGCGCATGCCGGCGACGAGCACGGTCATCTCGGGAGCCGACAGCCTGAGCAGGTTCGCCTTGTCCAGCAGCAGGGTCTCGGGCGAGACCTTGGCGCCAGGCAGCAGGTAGTTGCGGAACCCGTCAGCACGCGGCTCCAGGACCTCGAACGACTCCACGTCGGTCTGCTCCTGCGAGGCGTCGGTGCGGCCCGGGGTGAACGGGACGGTCACCTCGACACCCGCGTCACGGGCTGCCTTCTCCACCGCGGCGCCACCGGCGAGCACGATCAGGTCGGCCAGCGAGATCTGGCGGCCCGAGCCGGACTCGTTGAACTCGCGCTGGATCTGCTCGAGCTTCTCGAGCACGCCGGCGAGCTGCTCCGGCTCGTTGACCGCCCAGTTGCGCTGCGGCTCCAGCCGGATCCGGGCGCCGTTGGCCCCGCCGCGCTTGTCGGTGTCGCGGTAGGTCGAGGCCGACGCCCACGCGGTGCGGACCAGCTCACCGGTCGACAGACCGGAGGCCAGCACCTTCTGCTTCAGGTCTGCCACGTCGGCGTCGGTGACCAGCTCGTGGTCGACCGCCGGCACCGGGTCCTGCCAGATCTGCGGCTCCGGGACCCACGGCCCGAGGTAGCGCGTCACCGGGCCCATGTCGCGGTGCAGCAGCTTGTACCAGGCCTTGGCGAAGGCCAGTGCGAACTCCTCGGGGCTCTCCAGGAACCGGCGGGAGATCTTCTCGTACTCCGGGTCGAAGCGGAGCGCGAGGTCGGAGGTGAGCATGCGCGGCTCACGACGCTTCGTCGCGTCGTGCGCGCCGGGCACCATGTCGGAGCCGGCACCGTTCTTCGGACGCCACTGCTTCGCGCCGGCCGGGGACTCCATCAGCTCCCAGTCGTAGGCGAACAGGATGTGGAAGAACTCGTTGTCCCAGCGGGTCGGGTGGTAGGTCCAGGTGACCTCCAGCCCGGAGGTGATCGTGTCGTCACCCTTGCCGGTGCCGTAGGTGTTGCGCCAGCCCAGGCCCTGCTCCTCCAGCGGCGCGGCCTCGGGCTCCGGGCCGAGGTACTCCGCCTTGGCGGCACCGTGGGTCTTGCCGAAGGTGTGCCCACCGGCGATAAGAGCGACGGTCTCCTCGTCGTTCATCGCCATCCGGCGGAAGGTCTCGCGGATGTCGCGCGCGGAGGCGAGCGGGTCGGGGTTGCCGTTCGGTCCCTCGGGGTTGACGTAGATCAGGCCCATCTGGACCGCGCCGAGCGGACCCGAGAGCTCGCGGTCGCCGCTGTAGCGCTCGTCGCCGAGCCACGCGTCCTCGGGGCCCCAGAAGATCTCCTCGGGCTCGTAGATGTCCTCGCGGCCGAAGCCGAAGCCGAACGTCTTGAAGCCCATCGACTCCAGGGCGCAGTTGCCGGCGAAGACGAGCAGGTCGGCCCAGGAGATCTTGTTGCCGTACTTCTTCTTCACCGGCCACAGCAGCCGGCGGGCCTTGTCGAGGTTGACGTTGTCGGGCCAGCTGTTGAGCGGGGCGAACCGCTGCGACCCGTCACCGCCACCGCCACGACCGTCCTCGATCCGGTAGGTGCCGGCGGAGTGCCAGCTCATCCGGATGAACAGCGGCCCGTAGTGACCGAAGTCGGCCGGCCACCAGTCCTGCGAGGTCTGCATCAGCTCGTTGATGTCGGCCTTGAGGGCCTCCACGTCGAGCTTCTTGAACTCCTCGGCGTAGCTGAAGCTCTCACCCAGCGGGTTGGACCGCGGCGAGTGCTGGTGGAGGACGCTCAGGTCGAGCTGGTTGGGCCACCAGTCGCGGTTGGACCGCGGGCGGCCCGACGTCTTGGGTTCCGGCGCGGGGACTGCCGGGTTCTCGCTCTCGCTGCCGTGCTCGGACACTCGGTTCACTCCTGTATCTCGTGTTGTGCAACTGATGGGGTCGCAAGAGCAGTGGCTCAGGCGCCACTGCTCTGTTGGTCTGCGGGTGTCGCGCCGTGCTCACCGGCGCACTCGGGGCACAGGGCCCAGTAGGTCACCTCGGCCTCGTCGATCACGAAGCCGTGGTCGTCCGACGCGGTCAGGCACGGAGCGTGGCCGACCGCGCAGTCCACGTCGGCGATCGCACCGCAGGAGCGGCACACGACGTGGTGGTGGTTGTCCCCGACCCGGGACTCGTAGCGCGCCACCGAGCCGGACGGCTGGATCCGTCGCACCAGACCGGCGTCGGTCAGTGCGCGCAGTACGTCGTACACGGCCTGGTGGGAGACCTCACCGTGCGACTCCCGCACGACGCGGATGATCTTGTCCGTGTCGGCGTGCGGGTGCTCACGGACCGCGGAGAGCACCGCGAGCCGGGGCCGCGTGACGCGCAGCGACACCTCGCGGAGCATCTGCTCGAGGTCGGACGTGGTGGACACGCCCGCAGTATTGAGGACTTTCTGGAATGAGTCAAGATTTCTGGACCGGGCGATCTCACCCGCCCGGACGGCCGCGGTCGCATTCATCCCAATGGAGGCGCCGGGACGCGGCGTCCCCTACCGTGGGCACGTGCCCAGCGACGACAAGGACGAGCTGCAGCGACAGTTCGATGCGGCGATCTCGGGGATGGAGCTGGCCGACCTGCGCCGGCTCGGCAACGACGTGGCGATGTTGACCGGCCGGCCCCGGAGCGCCGACCGTCCGGACCTCAGGCGCTCCGCGCGCGAGGACCTGGCGATCCTCCGTGTCCGGGTCGACCTCGATCACGCCGAGCCGCCGATCTGGCGGCGACTCGACCTCCGCGCGGACCTCTCGTTGGACGTCGTCCACCGGGTGCTGCAGGTGGCCTTCGGCTGGACCGACTCACACCTGCACCGGTTCGCCCTGGGGGGAGGTCCGTTCGACCAGGACTCCCAGCTCTTCCTGTGCCCCTTCGACGTCGAGGAGGGCGAGGACGACGGGGCCCCCGCCTCCGACGTACGCCTCGACGAGACCCTGCAGGATCCGGGCGACGAGCTGCGCTACGTGTACGACTACGGCGACTCGTGGGAGCTGACCCTTCGACTGGAGGAGGTGCTGCCGGCGGCCCTGGACGCACCATCCGCGCTGGTGGTCGACGGTGACCGGGCAGCGCCACCCGAGGACTCCGGTGGGATGACCGACGCCGAGAGCCTCGCGGAGGTCCTCGACGACCCGGCTCACTTCGACGTGGCGGAGACGAACGAGGCGCTGCGCGATCCCTACTTCGTGCTCAGGGAGCTCGGCATCGACCACCGGCTGGTCGACCTGATGAACCGACTGCGGCACTCCAGCATCGGCGAGGAACTCGCCTCCCGGGTGATCGACCTCGTGATGGCCGATGACGAGCCGACACCCGAGGAGAAGCACCGTGCACTCCACGCGGTCCGGTGGTTCCTCGACCGCGCGGGCGACGGCGGCATCGTGCTGACGTCGGCCGGCTACCTCCGGCCAGCCGACGTCGAGGAGGCCTCGCGCGTCGTGCCCGGCATGGCGGGCTGGTGGGGGAAGAAGAATCGCGAGAGCCAAACCGGACCCTTGCTCGACTTCCGGATGTCCCTGCAGTCGTTCGGCCTGTTGCGCAAGTACAAGGGCAAGCTCGTCCTCACCCGTCTCGGCGCTGCTGCTCAGCAGGACCCGAGCAGGCTCTGGGACCTGCTGGCGCGCCAGCTCGGAGCGACCCACGACGGGTTCGACACGGAGGCGACCCTGCTGCTGCTCGCCTACGCGGCAAGCTCGGACGGCGAGCTGCCCCTGGAACAGCTTGCCGAGGCGCTCACCCACCTGGGCTGGCGGGATCGCGACGGCGGGCCGCTGGAGCACTACCACCTCTACCGGATGCCTGCCCTCGACCTCCTCACCAACATCGCCGAGGAGTCCAGCGACCCCCGCAACCGGCACCGGATCAGCCCGGCCGCCGCAGCTCTCGCCCGCACGGCACTGCGTCAGGGCAGTTGACGCCCCGCTCGGATGCCTCGTAGCTACGTCGGCGGCAACCCCCGACGTTCATCCACGGACACGAGCCGACGCGGACCAGTAGTCAGCGCCCCATCGGCCTGGCCGGGCCGAAGGCCCCTTGGTCGGCGTCGCACTCCGCTGATAGACCGAGCAGGGTGGCCCCGACGTCAGGAGGAGACGTGGCCTCGATAGCGCTGTTCCACTCCGTGCTCGGAGTCCGTCGGGGCGTGCAGGACGCCGCGGCGCGGCTGCGCGGACGCGGGCACGAGGTGCTCGTGGTTGACCAGTACGACGGGCGGTCGTTCGACGACTACACCACCGCGGTCGCCTATCAGGAGGAGGTGGGCTTCCCCGCGCTGATGCAGGCCGCTCTCGACGCCACGGCCGACCTGCCGGAGGGCTTCGTGGTGGCCGGCTTCTCCAACGGCGCCGGTATGGCCGAGCACGTCGCCCTGCACCGCCCGGTGGCGGCTGCGGTGCTGTTCTCCGGCGCCCTCCCCCTCCAGTTCCTCGGCGCCGACGCCTGGCCAGCAGCGGTGCCAGTGCAGCTGCACTACGCCGTCTCCGACCCCCACCGCAACCAGGAGTTCGTGGACCAGTTCCTCGCGGCGGTGCGCGCGTCCGGAGCAGACGCCGAGTTCCACGAGTACGTTGCTTCCGGGCACCTGTTCACCGACGCCTCCCTGCCCGACGAGTTCGATCCGCGCGCCACGGAGGAACTGTGGACGCACGTGGACGACTTCCTGCGGAACATCACCGGAGAGCGACCATCGAGGTGAGTCCTTGCGCCGCCTGCGGGCGCAGATAGCGCACCGATGAGTTTCCGTTGTCGGCGTGGTCGGTACCCAGCAGACCGACACAGCTGATCGGAGGCTGACACCGTGCGCAGACTGATCTACTCGATGAACACCTCCCTGGACGGCTACATCGCCGCACCCGGCGACGACATCGGCTGGAGCGTGCCCAGCGCCGAGCTGCACCAGTGGTTCAACGACCGGGCCGGCGAAATCGGTCTCTCGCTGTACGGGCGCAAGCTGTGGGAGCTGATGAGCGCGCACTGGCCCACCGCCGACCAGCAGCCAGGCGCAATGCCGGTAGAGGTCGAGTTCGCCCGCATCTGGCAGAAGACACCGAAGGTGGTGTTCTCCACGACCCTCGACGAGGTCAGCGGGAACGCGCGCCTGGTCACCGGCGACGCCGTGGCCGAGATCACCCGACTCAAGGCCGAGGATGGTGCCCCGATGGAGATCGGCGGCGCTGGCCTTGCGGGCGCGGCGATGCGCGCCGGCCTGATCGACGAGTGCCAGGTGGTCACCCACCCGGTGCTGGTCGGCGGCGGCACGCCGTTCTTCAGCGCGCTGGACACCTGGGTGAACCTGCGCCTCGTGGAGACGAGAACCTTTCCGGACGGCGTGACGCTGTCCCGCTACGAAACGAGGCGCTGACCTGCTGCCGCGTCCGCTCGCCGCGGGAGTCGCTGCGGCAACGCCGCATCAAGAGGCTTCTCGACCGGACGCCCTCCGGGACGGGTCAGTCCGGCGCTCCTGCCGCACCCGCGGCCCTGGCGACACGAATCCTGCCTCGTAGGCGTAGATCACCGCCTGCACACGGTCCCGCACTCCGAGCTTGGCGAAGAGGCGGTTGATGTGCGTCTTCACCGTGGCTTCGGACACGAACATCGTGCGGGCGATGTCGGCGTTCGACAGACCTGCCGCCAGGTGCTCGAACACCTGGCGTTCCCGTTCGCTGAGCTCCGCGATCCCGGGTGCTGCCTCCCCGGGGCGTGGCTTCGACATGAACTGGCGCACCAGCCGCCGCGTCACTTCGGGAGCAACGAGCTCCGTGCCGGCGGCGACCGAACGCACGGCGTGGACGAGGTCGCCGGCGGTGGTGGTCTTCAGCAGAAAGCCCGAGGCGCCCGCGTGGAAGGCGTCCCAGACGTTCTCGTCGGCTCCGTACGTCGTCAGCACGATGACTCGTCCGGCCCACCGCTGGTCCGAGCAGATCCGCCGAGTCGCCTCGACGCCGTCCAGCCGCGGCATCCTGATGTCCATGAGTACGACGTCCGGCGCCAGCCGGAAGGTCTGCTCCACCGCGTCGACTCCGTCCTCGGCCGCCCCCACGACCTCGCAGTCGGGCTGAGACTCCAGGATCGCGCGGAAACCGTCGCGCACCAGCGCCTGATCGTCCACGACGAGCACGCGGATCATGGCCGGACCGCGTCCTGCTCCAGTGGGAACGTGGCGCGCACGATCCATCCGCCTTCCGGGGAGCGTGGTCCGGCGTCGAGGGACCCGCCGTACAACCGAGCACGCTCGCGCATGCCGATGATCCCGAAGCCAGGGTCTGTGGGGGCGGAGGGACCTACTCCGTCGTCCACGATGTCCACCTCCACGCCTGTGGACGTGTAGGCGATGGTCACCTCGCAACGGCTTCCGTTGGCGTGCTTGCGCACGTTGGTGAGGGACTCCTGGACGATCCGGAACATCGAGAGTGCCAGCCCGCGAGGCAGCTCGCGTGGCGTGCCGCGGACGGTCAGGTTCACCGAACGGCCCGCGCTCTGCTCGGCCGCGACGAGCTCGTGCACGTCGTCGAGGGCCGGTTGGGGGCGGCGTCCGAGTGCGTCGTCCCCGCGCATGAGCCCCAGCATGTGCCGCATCTCCGTCATCGCGGCGGCGCCGGCTGTCTGGACCTCGTGCATGGCCTTGCGAGCGGCCTCGGGTGAGCGGTCGATCAGCTCCGCGGCAGCGGCGGCTTGCACGACCATCGCGGAGAGACCGTGCGACACGATGTCGTGGAGCTCGCGCGCGATGCGCTCTCTTTCGTCGTCGGCCGCCTGCCTCGCCCGGTCCTGGGCACCGGCAACCGCCTCCGCCTCCGCGGTCGAGCGGGCGCGGACCAGCACACCGGCGATCCAGGGACCCGCGATGAGGAGCAGACCGAAACCGAAGTCGGAGCCGCCCGAGCCGGCGGCCGTGATCGCGACCGACACCAGCACGGCACCGACCGCGAGCCCGGTGGCCGACGCCCTCCGATCGAGGTGCGCGCCGACCGAGTACGCCGCGACCACGATGAACAGGTTCGTGACCAGCTGACCGTTGACCGGGACACCGAGGAACGACTGGATCGTCAGCGCGAGGAGGACCAGTGCGAGGCTCGTCCGCGGCCGGACCCGTCGCACCAGCAGCGCCGTGGTCATCACCAGCAAGGAGAGGACCGCAACCCCGGTCTGCCCGGGCACCGCCCCGAGGCCGAGCTCGACCAGACCGGTGAGGCCGATGAACCCCGCCAGCAGGACATCCTCTCGACGCTCCGCACCCATCGTCCGGACCGAAGAGCTGACCGAGCGGACGTCGAGCCCACCGCCGACCCACGACATGCTGTCAGCGTGCCAGACACCGTCGCCGCTGGCATCCACCTTGCGGCGACCCCCGTCGACCGATGGGTGGAACCGGTGCCGCGGGTTCCGGACCCAGGAGCCAGCGGGACTGCCGCGGAGGCCGACGCACCGGCCGGCTCGAGCCGATGGACTTGTCGGACCAGATTCTCTTCGACCGAGGAGCCAGTCCGATGCTGAACCCACCCCAGGTTTCGTCCCAAACCACCCGCGTCGACCCGGACGCCTCACCCACTCATCGCATGGTCACGGCAGCAGCGCTCGCCGGCTCGGCCGTGCTGGTCGGCGTCGGCGGTCTCATCGCGCCGCCGAACGACGGACAGGCCGCCGGCTTGTACGACGTCGCGACGTCCGCGCCCGGCCGGCTGACCGCGGAGGCCGCCGTACTCACCCTCTCGTCCGTCCTGCTCGTCGTCGGCGTGATCGGGGCCGCCCGGGTGGTTCGCGGCCGCGGGGAGCGGCTCGCGTGGGCTGCCGCCCTCTTCGGCGTGATGGGCGCGCTCGGGCACGTCGCCTACGCGACCTTCTCCCTCGTCACGATCAAGATCGCAGACGCGGCACCAGCCCGCGACACGGCGATCGAGATCCTCGCGAGCGTCAACAGCGACGCCGCCATCGGACTGCTCGTGATGCCACTCATCGTCGCGTACGGGCTGTCGGTGCTCCTGCTGCCCGTGGCCTTCTACCGCCGAGGGCTCGTGCCACTCTGGGTCGTCGGCCTGGCCGCGGCAGCGTTCGCCCTCGAGCTTGCGGCTCCCGGCGATGTGCTGCTCGTCGCAGGGGTCAAGTACGCACTCGCCGCAGCGGCCGCGACGGTCCTGGCCTGGCGAGTCGCGCAGCTGTCCAGCTCCGAGTGGCGTAACCCGGCGAGCATCGGGCGCTAACCGGCGAGGTGGCTCCACGCAGGGGCGAGCTGGTGCCAGGGGCCGACGGCGGCAACCTCACCATCGACGAGGACCACGACCCGGTCGGCCTGGGCAAGGGCGGCTCGCTTGGCGGTGGCGCCGATGACGGTCCTCCTCCGCTCGCGCAGCGCCGCCCAGAGCTCGATCTCGGTGGCGGCGTCGAGGGCGCTGGAGACGTCGTCGGCGAGCAGCACCTCGGTGTCGGCAGCCAGCGCCCGTGCCAGCGCGAGCCGCTGGACCTGTCCGCCGGAGAGCCGGACGCCACGGTGGCCGACCAGGGCGTCCTTGCCGCCCGCCTCCTCGATGTCGCGTCCCAGCCGCGCGGCAGAGACGGGATCTTCGAACGCCCGCCGGTGGCCGAGCAGGACGTTGTCGGAGAAGCTGCCGGACAGGACCCGCGGCACCTGGGCGACGTGGGCGACCTGCGCGGGCCGGAGGAACGCCTGCGGATCGGTGACCTCCTGACCGTTCCAGCGCAGGACACCGGAGTGCTCGATCAGACCGGCGAGTGCCGCGAGCAGGCTGGACTTGCCGGAGCCGACCTGCCCGACCAGCAACACCAGCTCGCCGGCCTCCACGGTCAGATCGACGTCGCTGACGCCGATCGTGCCGTCGTCATGGATCGCCGAGAACCCGGAGAGCTCGAGTCGCTCCAGCGGGACGCGCCGGACCGGCTCCGGCTCCGGGGCGTCCCCGCTGACGAGGTCGACGTACGGAGGTAGGTCCATCAGATCGGCACCGGCGGCGAACCGGCTGGTCTCCTTCTGCCAGGCCCGCGTGCCCGGCGCCTCGGTGACCACCATCCCGGCGACCCGGCCGAACCAGTCGAAGCCGCCGACCGCGTTGGCCACCAGCAGCGCGATCGCCAGGCTCCACCCGTCCCAGAGGTAGATCGCCCACGCCGTCACGACGCCGCACTGCACCATGACCAGGGGCACGCCGTCGAGGAAGGCCTGCACCCGATGCTCCTTCACCGCGGCGCTCACCCGGCCCGAGTCGACGCGGCGGAGATGGGCGTGGACCTCGGGGATCGCCGCAGCCAGCTTGACCGTGCGCGCGGAGTCCAGCGCCGAGACGAGCGCACGGCCGAATCCCGCTCGGGCGGCGGACGAAGCCGCGGCCGAGCGGCCCGCGATGGGCCGGCCCAGCGTCGAGGCGAGCGCCGAGGAGACCATCACGGCGAGCAGCACGGCTCCGGCCATCCACGTGCCGGCGAGGAGCGCGGTGACGCTGGCGATGATCAAGCCGTTGACGAAGTCGACCCAGCGGTCGGCATACCGCGCGTAGCGGTCGGCGTCCATCGACCGTGCGACAACCTCGCCCGGCGGGGTCCGCGCAAGTCGGCGCTGGCTGGTCTGGCCGTAGAGCACCGCCATCCGTGCGCGCAGGAGCACCTCGACCCACCACCGGGGATACCGCCAGAACGCGTTGGCCAGCATGACGGGCGCGGCGAGCAGGCTGCCCACGACCGCGCAGGTCAGCCAGAGCGGACTCCCGCCGTCCTGGAGGTCCTCGACGACACGTCCCCAGAGCAGCCCGGTGAGTGCACCTTGGGCGCCGGTGAGGGAGGCGAGCAGGAAGAGTACGGCGCCCAGCACACCCCACGACGGACGCACCAGCAGCGCGTGCGCGATCCCGCGCGCCAGCGACGGCCCGGTGCCGACGTCCTCGATCTCCGGCGGCGGCCCGGAACGACGGCGTGCTCCCACGCCGCGGTGCTCGGACGCGGAGAGCTCCGCCGCGACCGCACCCTTGGCGTCGATGCCCTCCCCCGCGGGCAGGTCGTGGCCATGGTCGGTCCGGCTGGCCTCCAGCAGGTCGCGGAACGCCCCCGGGGTCATCGCGAGCTCGCTGCGGCTGCCCTGCTGGACGATGCGCCCTCGGTCGAGGACGGCCACCAGCTGGGCCCGCTCCATCGTGGACAGTCGGTGGGCGATCAGGATGCCCGTGCGGGCGGCGAGCAGTCGGTCGGCTGCTGCCACGACGCGGCGCTCCGTGAGCGGGTCCATGCGCGCGGTGGCCTCGTCGAGCACGACCACGCGCACGTCACGGACCAGCAGGCGGGCGAACGCGACGAGCTGCTCCTCCCCGGCCGAGAGCGAGGTGCCGCCGGGACCGAGGAGGGTGTCGAGGCCGTCGGGAAGACCCGCGACCCAGTCGTCCAGACCCAGCTCCGCCACGGCCGCCTCGATCGTGTTGCGCGGGACCTCGGTGAAGAGCGTGATGTTCTCGGCGAGGGTGCCCGCGAGGATCTCGGTGCGCTGCGTGACCACACCGACCGACCGCCGCAGTCGCTGGAGATCCAGGTCCCGGACGTCGGTGCCGCCCAGGAACACGGTGCCGCGCGGCGGCTCCATCGCGCGCGAGACGAGCGCGGCCAACGTCGACTTGCCGGAGCCGGTGCGGCCGACCAGGGCGACGGTCTGGCCAGCGGGCACGTGCAGGTCGATGCCCTGCAGCGCGAACGTGCCCTCGGCGTACGAGAAGTCCAGGCCGCGCAGCTCCAGGTCGAGGGGTCCCTCGGGAAGCGCGCTCCCGCCTTCCGGCTCCGGCGGGACCGAGAGCATCTGCCGCAGCCGGATGACGGCCCCGAGACCGGCCTGCAGGTCCGGCAGGTGGTTGGCCACCATCGCGATCTGCCCGACGAACGTCGAGGTGACCAGGAAGAGGGTCACCAGCTGAGCAACCGAGAGGTTCCCGCCGGCGGCCAGTGCCACACCGGCGACCGCGATGCCCGCCAGCAGAGCGTGGAGCAGGACGCCGGCACGTCGAACCAGGCGGCTCTCGATGTCGAGGACCGCCCTGAACTTCGCGTGCACGTCGGCGGAGAGCCGCGCCACGCGGCGGAGCACGTGGGCCTGACCCAGGCTGGTGCGCAGGTCGTCGCGGCCGGCGATCCCCTCCTCGAGCACGGCGGCGTGGTCGGTCCACGCCATCTCCTCGACGACCTTGCGGCGGGAGATCTCACCGAGCAGCGACCGGATCGCGAACCACGTCACGGTGGCCAGCAACGGGAAGAGGACGAACGACGGCCACCAGGTGAGGCCGGCGACCACCCACATCGGCAGGGTGCCGAACAGGGTGCGGGCCATCATCCAGAACTGCCACCGGACCAGGTTGCCGACCTCGTGGGTGTCGTCGTCGATCCGGTCGAGGACCTCGCCCACTGCCTGCTCGTTGAGCGCGGACAGCGGCTGGCGCAGTGCCGCGCGGAGCAGATCCTCACGGAGCCGACCTTCCGCGCGGTCGGACGAGCCGACCCAGGCGATCTTCCCGGCCGTGTCCACCACAGCGGCCCCGACGAGACAGACCGCGAGCAGCAGGACCAGTCCCCGGGTGGGGTCCTCGGCGAGCCGCCCCGCCACCACGGTGCCGAGCGTCATCCCGACCGCGCCCACCGCTGAAGCGGCCAGTGCGGCGATCGCCACCGGGCTCTTCAGCCTCCGCGCGTCGACCCTGCGCGAGGGGTCGACCTCCGAAGGCGCCGAGGGTTGCTGGTCGGATGTGGCGGGTTCGGTGGCGATCGCTGTCATGGTCCGACCACGCTATGCCGGAGGACCGACGGTTTTCTCCTGATTTTCCGCCCCGAGGACGCGAGGAAGCTTGCACCGCGCAGAGTCGGACCGATGAGTTCCAGGCGCCTCACGAGTCAGGATGGGCACGAGCAGAAGGAGGCCAGATGACCAAGGTGATCACCGGCACACTCGAGGTTCCCGGCGCAGTACTGACCTACGACGTCCACGAGCCGGAGACCCCGGGCGAACATCCACCCCTGTTCATCTTCGGCTCACCGATGGCGGCGTCCGACTTCGAGCAGCTCGTCAGCCACTTCACCGACCGCACGGTCATCACCTACGACCCCCGCGGCGCCGAGCGCAGCACGCTCACCCCCGAGGGCACCGTCACCGGCGAGCTGCACGGCGAGGACCTGCACCATGTCGTCGAGGCCGCGGGACTCGGACCCGTCGACGCGTTCGGCTCCAGCGGCGGCGCAGCGTTCGCCCTGCATTGGATCGTCGAGTTCCCCCAGGATGTCCGCACGCTCGTCGCGCACGAGCCGCCGCTGTCCACGATCCTCGAGGACCGCGAGATCGCAATCCGGGTGAGCGAGGACATCGTCGCGACCTACCGGCGCGACGGCTATGGCCCGGCGACGGCGAAGTTCATCCAGCTCGTCATGCACTCCGCTCCGCTGCCCGACGACTACCTCGACCGGCCGGCGCCCGACCCAGCCGTCTTCGGCCTGCCCGTCGAGGACGACGGCTCGCGCGACGACCCGCTACTCAGCCGCAACCTCGCCATGCCACCCTTCGAGCCCGACCTCGAAGCGCTGCGAGCCTCGACGGCCCGCATCGTCCCCGCGATCGGCGCCGAGGGCGAAGGCTCACTCGCCCGGCGGGGCGGTGAAGCGCTGGCCAAGGAGCTGGGCGTGGAACCCGTCGTGTTCCCCGGCGACCACGGCGGCTTCATCGTGAGCCCGATGTCGCCCACCAACGATCCGGCTGCGTTCGCCGCCAGGCTTCGCGAGGTGCTCGACGGTGCGTGATCCCCGGGCTGCGAGCCCGGCGTTCGTCCACGTCGGCCACGGACAGCTGCAGCCGGACGCAGGCCTGACCGCCCGTCGAACATGCAGCTACGGCCTCTCGCGGTGCCCGACACGCCTGAGACCGTGGGTCCGAGCAGCTGGCTGCATGTTCGACGGACCCCGGCCGGGGTCAGATGCGGGCGTCCATGTCCTGGTAGCCGGAGTCCTCGCGGGTGCCACCCATGCCGTCGCCGACCTCGGTGTAGTCGCGGATCCACGACACCGAGCGCACCCACTTGACCATCTTGTAGCCGTGCATCGACTCGGTCCGCAGGCGCAGCGGGGCGCCGTACATGTCCGGCAGCGGCTCGTCGTTCATCCCCCAGGCGAGGATCGTCTCGTCCTCCATCGCCATGTCCTTGGTGAGCACGGTGTAGTACGGCTCGACCGGGCGACCGTCGTGCATGTGCTGGGCGGTGCCGAAGGACTCGATCATCACGTAGTTTGCGTCCTCGAGCGGCTCCACCTGGGCGAGCACGTCACGCAGCGGCA
This sequence comes from Actinomycetota bacterium, assembly GCA_049323155.1. Lineage (GTDB taxonomy): Bacteria > Actinomycetota > Actinomycetes > Propionibacteriales > Nocardioidaceae > Nocardioides_C. The sequence goes on from JBMOMG010000160.1 coordinate 13,662, forward strand.
CCCCGGACCACTTGGCGATGCCGGTCCAGCCCTGCATGCGTGTGCATCGTGATCTGGTCCTGGCTGGCGAGGGTCTTGAGCTCCTCGAGCGAGAACGACCTGGGCTCGCGGACCAACCCGCCGACCTCGAGCCGGTAGTCCGCGAAGTCGTTCTCGCGCAGCGTGACCCACTCCGGTGACTGCTGGAGGTCCGGTGGTCGGGTGTTGACCCAGTGGAAGGGTGAGATGTCCTTCTCGGTGAAGACCTGCTGCTTGCGCTGCCGCGAGGTCATCCGGTTCAGGAACAGCCGCTTGACCGGCGTCTGCAGCCCGTAGAGGACGCGCTGGCTCTTGCGCGGGTCGATCAGGGAGACGTACGACGCGGCGATCCACAGCGCCACCACCACGACGACGCCGATGATCACCCGGGTGACCGCCTGGCCGACCAGGGCGGGGTCGTACTCCTCCCCCATCATCATGTGCACCAGGTTGTGCTCGGGGTGTACGACGAACACCAGCGCGACGTGGGTGACCGCGAAGACCACGAACGCCGCCATGCCCAGGAAGTGGAGCGAGCGTGCGGCCTGCCGACCGCCGAACAGCTTCGGGTACCACGGGTAGCGGCCGACCACCGCCGGGGACATCACCGGCCCGGTCACGATCATCAGCGGCGCCAGCACGAAGACGACCAGGAAGTACATGATCTCCTGCAGCGCGTCGTACGGCTGGAAGTGCTCGATCGAGGGCACCCCGAACCCGGCGTAGATCTTCAGCGACTCCCACGCCTCTCCGAACACGTCCCACGACGTTGGCACGATCCGGCGCCACTGGCCGGTGCCGAACAGCAGGACCACGTAGATCAGCCCGTTGAGGACCCACAGCACGGTCACCAGCCCGTGCCAGGCGCGACCGATGCCGATCTTCGCCCGGCCCGGCAGGCTGATCAGCGGGTGGAGGTCGCGCTGGTCGTCACGCGCGGTGAAAGCGCCGACCTCCGAGGGGACCTCGTCCTTGGTGAACTTCAGCCAATTGGTGCCGGGACCGCAGTCGTTGCGCCAGTACAGCCGCGGGTGCGACGCGAGGATCTCCCATCCGGAGCGCACCAGCAGGCCGAGGAACAGGAAGTTGACCAGGTGGGTGACCTGCAGCCACCAGGGGAAGCCGAGCTCCGTCGAAGACGAGGCAGCCTGAAGATACGGCTCCATCCTCACGGCCCTCCATTTCCGATGCGTGGGTCCGTCGTGATGCCTGCTGCCGACCGTAGTCCTCTGGGTGGTCTAGTCCATCGCGACCCGCCGGGGACCCGCTTCGCTCCTGACGACCCCGCCCGGATTGGGACACCGACAGGTACAGCTGCACCATGTGCGCGACCCCTCGCACCGACCACCCTCGTCGTGACGGATCCGTCCAGGGATCCACCAGACGGGAGGTCGCCATGACCCAGACACTTCAGCCCCGGCTCGACTCACCGACCGCGGCGCCGTACTCCTCGCTGGTCCGGGTCGCCGCCGGCGCGTGCCTGGTGGCGGCGGCGGTCACCAACGGGCTCAGCCAGTACGCCGGCGACCTGGCGACGGGCGGTGTGGACTTCGCCGACCAGCTGCGGTGGGGGCTCGACCACCCGGTGCTGCAGCGCACTGAGCAGTCGTTGTTGGTCGTCAGCGCGCTGTTCATGCCGCTGGGCCTGCTCGGGCTCGCGCAGGTGACCCGGTGGTCGGCCCGACGGCTCACGCTGGTGGCGACGCCGCTGTTCCTCCTCGGCATGTGGGGGTTCGCCAACGTGCTGAGCATGGGCTACGTCACCGGCACGATCGCGCCGCAGCTGATCCCGGTCGGGCCGGCCACGACGCTGCACGAGAACCTCGGCTCCGACCCCGGCGCGGTGTGGCTGGCGCTGGTGCCGCACCTGGTCGGCTCGTTCTTCGGCGTCCTGCTCATCACGGTCGCCGCCTGGCGGTCGGGCCGGTTTCCCAGGCCGGCATGTGCGCTGGTGATCGCGTTCCTGGTGTGGGACTTCCTCCTGCCGAGCGTCGGGCCACTGGAGCCGCACCTGCTGCTCGCCGTCGGCTGGGCGTGGCTCGGCGTCGTGCTGATCCGCATGCCGCAGGCGGTGTGGGCAGGTGCCTCGCGGTAGCCGGCC
>JBMOMG010000161.1:0-15719 GCA_049323155.1 Actinomycetota bacterium
GCCGGTCCCGCCGCGGCGGCCGCCAACGCCGAGGAGCACCCGCACGCCGCGACCACGCCGGACAACCCGGCCGAGGAGATCAAGGTCGACGACGACAAGGCCTGACGCGCACCGCTGGTCGAGCTTGTCGAGACCCCGCCGAGATCCCCGCCCCGGTCACCGTCCTCGGTGACCGGGGCGGAGTCGTCTCGGGGCAGGGAGGTCGACCGGCCGGTGCTCGTCGACCCAGTCGTCGATCTCCTCCCACCGGGAGAACAGCCAGTCGATCCGCTCCTGGCGCCCGGCCGGGATCTCACTGCGCGGCACCCGCCACCACCGCATGATGATCTGCTTGTCCATCGGGAGCTCGCGCCAGACGTCGGTGATGGTGAGCATGTGGTCCAGCCCGGTGTGCGCGACCAGCACCACGTCGGCGTCCGGGGCAGCATCCAGCGCGGCCAGGAAGCCGCCCGGCCGTGGAGCGAGCACGTTCTGCATCCCCTCGGCCCGCTGGGCCATCGCCTCGAGCCCGAGCTTGCGCAGCTTCTCGATCGCCCGCTGCCGCCGCTGGGGGGTGAAGTTCCCGCCCTCGGGGAAGATCACGAACGCGTCGTTGTCGTCCAGGCCGCGAGCGAGCTCGCCGACCTCACGCTCCTGCTTGTCCGGCGGGTCGCCCTTCCGTGGCGGCGAGACGAACCGGGTGGGCACCCGTCCCAGCAGGATCCCGACCGCGGGATCCCAGGCCAGGGTGTCCTTGAGCACCACCCGCGGCTCGCGGTGGTACCAGTGCATCAGCGCGTACATCAGCGTGAACGAGTCGCCCGGACCCGCGTGCCGGGAGCACACCAGCAGCGGGTGTCCCGGGAAGGCGTCGGGACTCGGGCCCTCGGTGACGATCTTCAGCCGCAGCACCCGGCGGGCCTCGCGGAAGAAGATGACCAGGTAGGTGCGCGCGAGGTCGTAGTGGATCCGCTCGAAGAACGGCCGCCGGAGGTACAGCCCGAACCCGGAGGCGATCCACAGCCCGAACAGCTCGACCAGGATCAGGCTCTCCAGGACCAGGTGCAGCAGGGCGACCCACAGCAGGCGCAGCGGCCGGAGCCGGCCGGGCACGACGGGGGAGAGCAGGGCGGCGCCGAGCACCCACAGCGGGATAGTGGTCAGGAGTACGACGGTCAGCACGATCACCAGCGGAGCGACCACCAGCCGCTGCACCAGACCGGTCACGACGGGGGCTCCTCGAGGTAGGCCAGGTAGGTCGACGTCGCGTCGTACGCGGCCTCGATCCGCTCGAGCACACCGGAGAAGTCGCGGTACGCCAGCAGCGAGTCGTCCCGGGCCGAGCCGCCGCCGGTGGGCAGCACGTGGGCGGTCACGCCCTCGGGCAGGCCGGCCATCTCGCGGTTGAACCGATGCCGCCGGGCGATCTCGAAGGAAACCCGGGCCACCTCCCACGGCCGGCGCGGCGGCTTCAGCGGGCGGTCGACCCGGCCGACCTGGAGCACGAAGATCCGGTCGGCGCCGACCTCGACGGCCCGTCCGACCGGGATCGAGTTCACGATCCCGCCGTCGAGGTAGTGCTCGTCACCGACCTTCGCGGGCCGCAGCAGGCCGGGAACGGCCGCCGACGCGACGACGGCGTCGACGACCCGGCCTTGCGTGAACCAGTGCTCGGCGGCCCGCTCGATGCTCGCCGCGCAGCACTGGAACTCGATCGCGAGCTCGTCGAAGGTCAGGTCGCCGAGCTCGGCCTCCAGCCGCCTGCGCAGGGGCCGCGAGGAGTGCAGGTGGGTGCCGGTGCGCACAGCGCGGGTCACCTGGCGCACGGCGCCGTCGCCGTACACCTCCTTGCCCGACACCGCGGTCTCCCAGAGCCCGACCAGCCGGTCGATCACGCCGGGTCCCGGGTCGGCCGCGACGAGCGCGCCGTTGAGCGCACCGACCGAGGTGCCGAGGATGACGTCGGGCTCGATGCCGGCCTCGGCCAGCGCCCGGAGCATGCCGACCTCGACCGCGCCGAGCAGCCCACCGCCCCCGAGGACGAAGGCGGTCCGGGTCACCGGGTCAGGCCCCGGTGCCCGCGTCGGTGGTCGAGCCCCCGGTGGTCGAGCCCCCGGTGGTCGAGCCCGTCGAGACCCCCGTGGCCGAGCCCCCGGTGGTCGAGCCCGTCGAGACCCCGGCAGCCTCCGCGGCGAGCCGGCGCTTCACGTCCTTCGTCGCCCGGTGCTCGGCCCAGAACGACAGCACCGGCACGGTGCCGGCGAGCAGGGTGACGACGGTGAACCCCAGGCTCCACTCCGCCCGGCGCGAGAGCATGAACGCGAACAGCAGGAAGATCATGTACAGCCAACCGTGCGCGACGCCGAGCGTGTGCGTGATCCACTCCCCGAGGTCGTGCGCGCCGCTGCCGGGGGTGGTCAGCTCCGGAGTCGAGGGGAAGATGCCCCACATCGAGGACCCGTCGAAGTTGGCCAGCGGGACGCCGACCAGGATCAGCACGATCAGCAGGACACCGACGACCGTGGCCATGATGCGGTAGGGGGTGAGCAGGGCTTTCACGGACCCGACGGTACCTCAGCGGCGGTGACGCGAGCCCGGCGCGACCGCTCGATCTCGTCCCTGGCCCAGCGCCACCACACGAAGACCACGAACCCGGCGAACACCCACCACTGCACGCCGTAGAGCAGGTTGCGCAAGCCCGTGTCGGAGCTCGGCTCGGGCATCGAGTCCGGGGTGACCGGCACGAGCCCGTCGGTGGCCGCGGTGGGCTCGGCCGACTCCGCGACGAGGAAGGCGCTGTACAGGTCCTGGTCCACCCGCTGGATCGCGTCGGCGATCCGGACCTCCGGGAGCAGGTCGTCGCGCGGGTCGTCGTCGGGCCGGCCGGTGCCCTCGGGCGGCTGCAGCCAACCGGTCAGCTCGACGCCGCCCTGCGGTGCGGCCGGTGCGGTCCGCGGGTCCGCGGTCCAGCCGCGTACGACGAGCAGGGCCGAGCTCGTGGCGCAGGCCGCCTCCTGCTCGCACACCGCGACCGGGGTCACCGCCCAGTAGCCGTCCCGGTCGTCGTGCTCGCGCCCGGTCACGTAGAAGGTCGACTCGGGCAGCCACCGGCCGCTGAGCTCCACGGGCCGGCCGACGGCCGAGCCGGGGAACGGGTCGTCGCCGTCGATCACCTCGCCGATCGGCACGGGTGCGAGGTCGGAGAGGTCGCGTGCGGCGGCGTCGCGCTCGGCCTGCCAGACGTCGAGCTGCCAGAGCCCGAGGCCCACCGCCGCGCCCGTGGCGATCAGCCCGACCAGGTGCAGGAGGAGAAGACGAGGAGCGACCAGCTCCCTCAGCACCCTCCACACGCCGCCCAGCCTAGAAGCCCCACCCCAACTCCAAGTAATGCGGGGTTATGGACACTCCACACGCGGCACACCGCTCGCGATCCGTCCACAGCACCGCAGCAGTGCGGTCATGCGGCCGGTCGGCCCGGTCCAGATACTGGTCAGACCACTTGACCACAGACCACGCCCGGCAGCACGGTGTCGGACATGGCACTTCGACCCGTGGCCCGTCGGCTCGTCCCCGACGAGGTGTTCGACCAGATCCTGACCGAGGTCGTCGACGGCGGCCTCGCGCCCGGCGACAGCCTGCCCAGCGAGCGGCGGCTCGCGGAGGTCCTCGGCGTCTCACGTCCCGCGGTGCGCGAGGCGCTGCAGCGGATGGCGCAGGCGCGCCTCGTCGAGGTGCGACACGGCGGTGCGACCACGGTCCGCGAGTTCCGCCGCGCGGCGGGCCTCGACCTGCTCCCACGGCTGCTCGTGCGCAACGACGAGCTCGACGTCCGGGTCGCCCGCAGCATCCTGGAGGCCCGGCTCGCGATCGCCCCCGAGGTCGCCGCGCTCGCCGCGAAGCGGGGCAGCGCCGAGCTGCACGACGCGCTGGAGGGTGCGATCGAGACCCTCGCCGCGGACGACGACCCGGTGGCCCGCCAGTGTGCGGCGCTCGCGTTCTGGGACCACGTCGTCGACGGGGCGGACTCGGTCGTGTTCCGGCTGATGTTCAACAGCCTGCGTGCGGCGTACGAACCGGCGATCCACGCGCTCGCCGTACTCATGCAGGCCGAGGTCAGCCAGATCGGCGCCTACCGCGAGGTCCGGGCGGCGATCGTCGCCCACGACCCGGTCGCCGCCCGGGCCGCGACCGAGCGCCTGCTCCGCCCGGCCACGACCGACCTGATCTCTGCCATCCACGACCTGGAGGAAGCCTGATGACCCGGACGTCACCCGAGATCGAGAAGCTCGCCCGCCAGCAGGTGGCCGCCGATGAGGCGCGGATCACCGGATCGCGCCGCACCAGCGTGAGCCTGGGGGAGGCCTGGCGTGCCTTCCTGCGCCACCCTTCCCCGTGGATGATCGGCGGCACGGTGGCGTTCGCGGTCACAGGCCGCGCCGTGGTCGGTGACCTGCGCTGGACCGATGCGCTGGTGCCGGTGGCGCTGCTCGCCGCGATGCCGTTCGTGGAGTGGGTGATCCACGTGTTCATCCTGCACTGGAAGCCGCGACGGCTCGGCCCGGTCGCGGTCGACCCGTTGCTGGCCCGCAAGCACCGCGAGCACCACGCGGAACCACGCGCCATCCCGTTGGTGTTCATCCCCTGGCAGGCACTGCTCTGGCTGCTGCCCACGCTGGTGGCGATCGCGTTCCTCGTCTTCCCGCGCACCGGCCTGGGGCTCACCTTCCTGGTCACGGTCACCACGTTGCTGTCGGTCTACGAGTGGACGCACTACCTGCTGCACTCCGACTACCGGCCGCGATCGAAGGCGTACCGCGCGATCTGGCGCAACCACCGGCTGCACCACTACAAGAGCGAGCACTACTGGTTCACCGTGACCACAGCCGGCATCGCCGACCGGGTGTTCGGCACCTATCCGGACCCGAGCACGGTGCAGACCTCCCCGGACCGTCCGCGCCCTGCACGCCACCGAGGCGAGCTGAGGGTCGGGACTCAGCGGCTCGAGACGGCGACCCGCAGGCCGAGGGCCACCAGCACCGTGCCGCTCGCCGCCTCCAGCCGAGCCCTGACCCGAGGCGTCCGGAACCAGCCGCCGGCGCGGGCCACCGCCGCGGCGAGGCCGAGGTAGAGCCCGGTCTCCAGGGCCACCTGGAGCACGGCGAGCATCGCCGTGGTGGTGAACAGGGGCCGGTCCGCGGGCACGAACTGCGGGTAGAAGGCGAGCATGAACACCGCCGCCTTCGGGTTGGCCAGCTGCACGGCGACCGCCTCGGCGAAGGCCCGCCGGCCCCGACCAGGCGAGCGACGAGCCGACCGGATCGCGTCCGGGGTGTCAGGCGGTCCCGCAGCAGGGTCGAGCTCCGGACCTGCAACCCGGCCGAGTGCGCGTGCCGCTCGGGACTCGGCCCGGGCCGCACCCCAGGCGCGGACGCCGAGGTAGACCAGGACCCCGGCTCCCACCACCCGGAGCACGAGGTAGGCCACCTCCGAGGCGGCGACCAGGGCGGCCAGTCCACCGGCGGCGGCCAATGCCCACAGGTACAGCCCGACCTCGAGCCCGAGCACGGTCGGGACCGTGGCGCGGAACCCGTCGAGCGCCGCCCGGCGCAGGATCAGCGCCACCGCCGGTCCCGGCGACGCCGAGATCAGTACGACGGCCACCACGAACGCGGGGAGCGAGCCGACCAGGTCCATCCCGCGAGTGTGACACCGGCTCGCCCACACGAGCACCGGGTTTCCACCGTCGGAGGACCACCCGGGCGGCCACCTGGAACTGGCCGATCAGCTCTCGTCGTTGCGCATCCACGACGGCGGCGGTGGGGGCGGCGCGCTGGGCGTGATCGGCGCGGACCGCTCCTCGGCCACCGGCGCGGCCGGCGGTCCGGGCGGTGTTGCGGCCGGCGGCCCGGCCGGCGGGGGAGTGGCGGCGCCCGGAGGCGGCGGCACGGTCCCGGCGGCTGCCACGGCGGTGTGCAGCGCGAAGCTGCGGATCTCCCCGCGTGCCTCCATCGCGCGCAGGGCCTCCATCACCCGCTCGCGGTCGTCCGGGGATACCGCCCTGCCGTTCGCCTCGAGATAGGTGAGCACCCCGAGGTCGCGCAAGTACTTGTCTGCCTCGGCGCCCGAGCCCGGAGCTCGCCAGTGCAGTGTCCGCCTTCGCCGCCAGCTCGGACGCCGTGGCCCGTGCCTTGTCCAAGAAGCCCATGTCGACACCTCCAGACCGGGTGCGCCTCGCACACCGTTCACCTCGAAGCCTACGCACGCGCGCCCTCGGCTCACTAATGTTTCGAGAGGACCGGTCCGCGCGCAGACGCGGGCCGCACGACGCACAAGGGAGCACCGCATGGCCATCCACGGATCGCTGTTCACCGACTTCAAGGAGAACGCCTCCCAGGACCCGTTCTCGCTGCAGAACAAGAAGCTGCTGAAGATCCAGATGGGTTACGGACCGGTCTGGGCCCGGACCGGGTCGATGGTCGCCTACCAGGGAGACATCCGCTTCGAGAACAAGGGTTCCGGCGGCCTGGGGAAGATGTTCAAGGCGGCCGTCACCGGCGAGGGCGTGGACATGATGCAGTGCACCGGCCAGGGTGAGCTGTTCGTCGCCGACCAGGCGTCGGAGATCCAGGTGATGTACCTCGAGAACGACGCGATCTCGGGCAACGGCAACAACGTGCTCGCGTTCTCCTCCTCGATCGAGTGGGACATCCACCGGATCCAGGCCCGCGGCGCCGCGATGACCGGCGGGCTCTACAACGTGTCGCTGCGCGGCACCGGCTACGTCGCGATTACCACCAAGGGCGAGCCGGTCGCGCTCGACGTTGCCAGCGCGCCGACGTTCGGCGACGCGCAGGCCGTGGTGCTGTGGACCTCAGGGGTGTCCATGGACGTCCGGGTCGACACCGGTGGCCTGAAGTCGATGATCCGCGGCGGCACGGGGGAGACCTTCCAGATGGCCTTCGGCGGCCAGGGCTACGTGCTGGTGCAGCCGAGCGAGTCCGTGGTCCAGGGCGGTGCCCAGGCCGCCGGCGAGAAGGGCGGCGGGCTTGGCGGCCTGCTCGGCGGCTGACTGCGCGGTACGGCGGTCCTCTGCTCGTTCTGGGCCGCCGTACCGCCTCAGCGTTCCCGTTCCCGTGCGTTGCAGAAGCGCCTCGACCTAGCCCCACGAAAGGTGACGCCCGCCGAACCGGAACGGGGGGACCGGTTGGGCGGGCGCCACGTCTGTGTGACTCCGCGGCGGACTGCTAGTACTGGAAGCGGGCGACCAGCTGCTGCATCTCAGCGGCCATCCGCGCCAGCTCCTCGGCCGCCTGGCTGGTGGACGCCGCGGCGGCAGTGGTGTCGTTCGCGGTCCGCGCCACACCGGTCACGTTCTGCGCGATATCACTGGACCCGGTCGCCGCCTCAGCAACATTGCGACTCATCTCGTTCGTCGTCGCCGTCTGCTCCTCCACCGCCGACGCAATCGTGTTCTGCGTGTCATTGATCCGCGCGATGATCGCCGAGATCTCCCCGATCGCCTCCACCGCAGCAGAGGTATCGGACTGGATCGCCTCGATCCGACGAGAAATGTCCTCCGTCGCCTTGGACGTCTCCTGCGCCAGCTCCTTCACCTCGTTCGCCACCACCGCGAACCCCTTGCCCGCCTCACCAGCACGAGCCGCCTCGATCGTCGCGTTCAACGCCAACAAGTTCGTCTGCTCCGCGATCGAGTTGATCACCTTGATCACATTCCCCACCTCCGACGACGACTCACCCAGCTTCGCCACCGTCGACGTAGTCGTCTCCGCCACCTGCACCGCCTGCGCAGCCACCCCCGCCGCCGACGACGCATTCTGCGCAATCTCCCGGATCGACGCCGACATCTCCTCAGTCCCCGTCGCCACCGTCTGCACATTGCGCGACACCTGCTCCGCAGCCGCCGACACCAGACCCGCCTGCGACGCCGACTCAGCAGCCGAACCCGACATCTGACCCGACACCGAAGACAGCTCCTCCGACGCCGACGCCAACGCCTGCGAGTTGTGATCGATCTGGCTCATCGAACCCCGCAGCTGATCCATCGCAGCGTTCAACGCCACCGCCATCTGACCCACCTCATCAGCCGAGTCCACCTCCAACCGCTGGTCGAGACGACCCGCAGCCAGGTGCTCCAGGACGGTGACGGTGCGTCCGAGCCGGCCGGCGATTCCGCGGCTCACGGCGACGGCGAAGGCCATCGCGAGGAGCAGCGACAGCACGAAGACCACCGACATCTGCGTGATGAGGGCCGTGCGTACATCGTCCTCCGCAGCGCCCGACTCGGCCACGGCTTCGTCGGCCAGCTGCCGGATGGCCTCCAGTGCGTCGTCGAGGCCGCTGTTGCGGTCCTTGACCTCGGCCTGGCGGGCGAGCGCCTGGGCCGGGTTGGTGGTAGCCAGTGCTACGAAGTCGGCGACGAAGGTGTCGTACTCCTCGAGCAGCGCCTCCATCTCGCCGATGCTGCGCTCCATCGCGGGGGTGACCTGGAAACTCTTCACCTCGGCGAGGACGTCCTTGGTGCTGGCGATGTCGTCGGCCGTGTCGGTCGCCACGACATCCAGGTCCTCCTCGATCAGCGACCTGAATGCATCGGCCTTCACCTCGCTGATCCGGTTGTCGAGGTGGTAGAGCTTCCCCGACGCCGACTGCAGGTCCGAGGCGATGTTGGACTGGTGCTCGATGTCGTTCAAGCCGTTGTAGGCCAGGGCACCCATGATCACCGCCGGCGCGAGCGCCACGGCAGTGAGCGTCATCAGCTTCTTGAGTGTGCTCAGGTTTCGGAAGAAGCCGAGCGCGGACCGCTGGCCCTGCGGCTTTCCGGGAGGAGTCGCCGGTCCTTCTGCGGGCGCGACGGCGGTCGCGTCGAGGCTGCTGCTCATGATGTTTCCTTCGTCTATGGCCAGCCAGCCCCTCCCCAGGGGCAGTCGGCGAGCGGGGTTCGAGAACTCTCGAACCGCGCATCCTGCCTACGTCAGACAAGATGTTCGGGACGAGGGACAGATCGGACTGTGAGCCGGCCCACTTGAGCCCACTAGTTGAATCTTGACTCTCTGGGCTAGGCCAGAGAGCGTGGGGCCTCTGCTGCGGCTGATCTGCCTCAGGTCACGGCAACGAAGGCCGATAGGGCACAGAAAACCCCTCCTCCGTCTGGAGGAGGGGTTCAGCTGGTGGAGCCAAGGGGACTCGAACCCCTAACCCCCTGCTTGCAAAGCAGGTGCGCTACCAATTGCGCCATGGCCCCGCGTGATGCGGCTGAGGAAGAAGGTCAGGCCTTCTTCACGCTGTCGGTGGCCTCGGCCCACAGTGCCTGCTCCTGCTGGCCGGCCTTGACCTTCTTGCTCGCGAACACCGCCGCCGCGGCGGCCAGGGCGAGAAGAACGAGCTTCTTCATTCCGGTTCCCTTCGTGGTTCGCGATGGGGATGGTGGGCCTAACTGGACTTGAACCAGTGACCTCTTCCTTATCAGGGAAGCGCTCTAACCGTCTGAGCTATAGGCCCGTGCGCGCCCGCTGGCGCCGCCGGGGAAGATTACCCCATCGGTGAGTCGGCGCCCAAACCGGGCCTCGCGACCGCTCGGGATCAGTGCTCGTCCTCGGCGAGGGTGACCTCCAGGCCCCCGAGAAGGGTGGCCGAGAGGTTGTAGAGGAACGCACCGAGCGTGGCGATCGCGGTGATGAGTACGACGTCCACGACCGCGATGATCATCGTGAAGCCCATCACCCGGCTCGTCCCGACGTAGTTCTCCACGTCGAAGGCCTCCCCGGACTCACCACCGAGGACGTCCTGCACGGTGGCGTTGATGGAGTCCCACACGCCGGCCGCGCCGAGCACCGACCAGACGACCGCCACCGAGATCACGGTGACGATGCCGAAGGCCACCGAGAGCAGGAACGAGGTCTTCATCACCGACCACGGGTCCAGGTGGGTCATCCGGAGCCGGGCCTTGCGGGTCCGGGGCGGCCTGCCCGAGGACGTGGCCGCCGTACGCGACGCCGGCTCGGGGCGGCGACTGTCCGCGGCGCCGCGCACCGTCTCCGTGGCAGAGCTCACCGCTCCGGACACGCGTTCCCCGATCCGCTCGGTCACCGGGCGGCGGGCGCTCTGCGGTCCCGCCTGCCCGGCCCCGCCCAGGCTTCGCCGGGGCGCGAGCGGAGAGTCGTCGGTACGACGGTCGGCCATCAGGACTCCTCGGTCGGCGGATTGCCGGTCGGATCTGCTTCGGTGTGCTCATCGGACGGTACCGAGGCACCGTTCTCCTCGATTGTGGCACTGACCTGGTCAGCAGCGTCAGCGACCGCCTCGGCCTCGGCGTCGGCTGCCGCCTCGTCGATCTCGGCAGCCCGCTCCACCGAGCGAGCCACCACGCTCACCGAGTCGCCCGCCTTGAGCTTGACGAAGGTCACGCCCATCGTCGAGCGGCCCTTGGGCCGCAGCTCGTCGTTGATCGGGCTGCGGACCACCTGACCGGAGGAGGTGACCGACAGGACCTCGTCGCCCTCCTCCACGATGAAGGCACCCACGAGGTTGCCGCGGTCGTCGTTCTGCTGCATGGCCTTGATGCCGAGGCCACCGCGCGACTGCAGGCGGTACTCCGAGATCCTGGTGCGCTTGGCGTAGCCGCCGTCGGTCATCGTGAAGACGTACTGCTCCTTGACCTCCGGCGACGCCTCGGCGCCACCGGCCGTGCCCTCGGCGGCCTCCTCGGCCGCGACCTGCTCGGCGCGGATCACCGACATCGACAGCAGCTCGTCACCCTCGCGGAACTTCATCCCGGTCACACCTGAGGTGGCGCGCCCCATCGGGCGGAGCTGGCTGTCGTCGGCGCGGAACCGGATCGACTGGCCCTTCTTCGACACGAGCAGGATGTCGTCGTCGGAGCTGACCAGCTCGGCGCCGATCAGCTCGTCGCCGTCCTCACGGAAGTTGATCGCGATCACGCCGGCCTGGCGCGGGCTGTTGTAGTCGGCCAGCGGGGTCTTCTTCACCAGGCCGTTGCGGGTCGCGAGCACCAGGTACGGCGCCTGGTCGTAGTCGCGGATCGCCAGCACCTGCGCGATCTTCTCGTCGGGCTGGAACGACAGCAGGCCGGCGACGTGGCCGCCCTTCGCGTCGCGGTTCGCCTCGGGAAGGTTGTAGGCCTTGGTGCGGTAGACCCGGCCTGCGGTGGTGAAGAACAGCAGCCAGTTGTGGTTGCTGGTCGCCATGAAGTGCTCGACGACGTCGTCGCCCTTCAGCGCCGCGCCGCGCACGCCCTTGCCGCCCCGCTTCTGGGTCCGGTACAGGTCGGCGCGCGTGCGCTTGGCGTAGCCACCCCGGGTGATGGTCACGACGAGGTCCTCGTCGGGGATCAGGTCCTCCATCGACAGGTCGCCGTCGGCCGGGATGATCTGGCTGCGCCGCTCGTTGCCGAACTTCTCCACGATCGCGGTGAGCTCGTCGGAGACGATCTGCCGCTGGCGAGGCTCGTTGGCGAGGATGTCCTGGAGGTCGGCGATGGTGCGCTCGAGCTCGGCGAGCTTGTCGATGATCGCCTGCCGCTCGAGTGCGGCCAGCTTCCGCAGCTGCATGTCCAGGATCGCGCGGGCCTGCGTGTCGTCGATGTCGAGCAGCTGCATCAGCCCGGTGCGGGCCTCCTCCACCGTCTGGGAGGAGCGGATCAGCGCGATCACCTCGTCGAGCGCGTCGAGCGCCTTCACCAGCGCGCGCTGGATGTGCGCCTCCTCCTCGGCCTTGCGGAGGCGGTACCTCGTCCGGCGCTGGATGACCTCGATCTGGTGGGTGATCCAGTGCGAGATGAACTGGTCCAGGGTCAGCGTCCGCGGCACTCCGTCGACGAGCGCGAGCATGTTCGCGCCGAAGTTGGTCTGCAGCTCGGTGTGCTTGTAGAGGTTGTTGAGTACGACGCGCGCCACGGCGTCGCGCTTGAGCACGACCACCAGCCGCTGACCGGTGCGCGAGGAGGAGTCGTCGCGGACGTCCGCGATGCCCTGCACCTTGCCGGAGTCGGCGAGCTCGGCGATCTTCAGCGCCAGGTTGTCGGGGTTGACCTGGTAGGGCAGCTCGGTGATCGACAGGATCGTGCGGCCCTTGGCGTCCTCGTCGATGTCGACGACCGCACGCATCGTGACCGAGCCCCGGCCGGTGCGGTACATCTGCTCGATGCCCTGCTTGCCGACGATCAATGCGCCCATCGGGAAGTCGGGGCCGTGGACCCGCTCGAGCAGCGCGTCGAGAAGCTCCTCGCGCGTGGCGTCGGGGTGCTGGAGCGCCCACTGCACCCCGTCGTTGATCTCACGCAGGTTGTGCGGCGGGATGTTCGTGGCCATGCCGACCGCGATGCCGGCCGACCCGTTGACCAGCAGGTTCGGGAACCTCGCCGGCAGGATCACCGGCTCCTGGGAGCGGCCGTCGTAGTTCGGCGTGAAGTCGACGGTGTCCTCGTCGATGTCGCGGACCATCTCCATGGCGAGCGGCGCCATCTTGCACTCGGTGTAGCGCATCGCCGCGGCCGGGTCGTTGCCCGGCGAGCCGAAGTTGCCCTGGCTGTCGACCAGCGGGGCGCGCATCACCCACGGCTGGGCGAGGCGGACCAGGGTGTCGTAGATCGCGGTGTCACCGTGCGGGTGGTACTGACCCATCACCTCGCCGACCACGCGAGCACACTTCGAGAAGCCACGGTCGGGGCGGTAGCCGCCGTCGTACATCGCGTAGAGCACTCGGCGGTGCACCGGCTTGAGGCCGTCGCGGACGTCGGGCAGCGCGCGACCCACGATCACCGTCATCGCGTAGTCGATGTAGGAGCGCTGCATCTCGACCTGCAGCTCGACGGGCTCGATCCGCCCGCCGGGGCCGTGTCCGCCCGGTCCTTCGATCGTGTTGTCAGTCACTGGTCATCTCTCTCATCGTGGTGCGGCCGGCTGGTGGTCACCAGCGCCGGCTCTCCCGCACGGCGTCCCCGGTCGCTTGGGCGGCGCGTCGGAGCGCTGAAGGCCCGCGAGGACGTCGTGGTGGTGCTGCGGTCGGATGACCGGCGTGCCCGGGGAGCGTCAGAGGGCTTGGCCGCGGCGGCCGCAGCAGTGGCGACCACAGCGTGAGCGTCCGGCCGACGCGCCGCCCCAGCGACCCGGGTACGCCGGGCAGGAGACCGCCCGGCGAAACAGCGTCTAGATGTCAAGGAACCGGACGTCCTTGGCGTTGCGCTGGATGAACGAGCGGCGCTGCTCGACGTCCTCGCCCATGAGCACCGAGAACATCTCGTCGGCCTGCGCGGCGTCCTCGAGCGTGACCTGGAGGAGCAGCCGGTTCTCCGGGTCGAGCGTGGTGTCCCACAGCTCGTCGGGGTTCATCTCGCCCAGACCCTTGTAGCGCTGGATCGAGTTGTCCTTCGGCAGCTTCTTGCCCTCCGCGAGCCCGGCCTTGATCAGGGCGTCCCGCTCGGCGTCGGAGTAGACGAACTCGTGCTCGTGGGGCTTGTTCCACTTGATCCGGTACAGCGGCGGCTGGGCGAGGTACACGTAGCCGTGCTCGATGAGGGGCTTCATGAACCGGAAGAGCAGGGTGAGCAGCAGCGTGCGGATGTGGTGACCGTCGACGTCGGCGTCGGCCATCATCACGATCTTGTGGTAGCGCAGCTTCTCGATGTCGAACTCTTCATGGATGCCGGTGCCGAGCGCGGAGATGATCGCCTGCACCTCGTTGTTGGCCAGCACCTTGTCGAGGCGGGCCTTCTCCACGTTGAGGATCTTGCCGCGGATCGGCAGGATCGCCTGGGTGCGCGGGTCGCGGCCGCCCTTGGCCGAACCACCCGCGGAGTCACCCTCGACGACGAAGATCTCGCACTCCTCGGGGTTGGTCGACTGGCAGTCGGCGAGCTTGCCGGGCAGGCCGCCGCCACCGAGGAGACCCTTGCGGCTGCGGGCCAGGTCGCGCGCCTTGCGGGCCGCGATCCGCGCCGACGCCGCGGCCTGCGCCTTGCGGACGATGTCCTTGCCCTCGCCGGGGTTCTTCTCGAACCACTCGCCGAGCTGGTCGTTGACCACCCGCTGCACGAACCCCTTGGCCTCGGTGTTGCCGAGCTTGGTCTTCGTCTGACCCTCGAACTGCGGCTCGCCGAGCTTGATCGAGATGATCGCGGTCAGGCCCTCGCGGACGTCGTCGCCGGAGACCCGGTCCTCCTTCTTCTTGATCAGGCCCCACTCCTCGCCCCAGTTGTTGACGAGCGTGGTCAGCGCGGCGCGGAAGCCCTCCTCGTGGGTGCCGCCCTCGTGCGTGTTGATCGTGTTGGCGAAGGTGTGCACCGACTCGGTGAAGGTGGTGTTCCACTGCATGGCGATCTCGACGCTCATGCCGTTCTCGTTGGTCTGCGCCTCGAAGTCGATGATGCTCGGGTGCGCGGCCTGCTTGGTGCGGTTGAGGTGCTCGACGTAGTCGACGAGGCCGCGTTCGAACTTGAAGCGCTGCTCGAGCACGCCACCGTCGACCTGGCGGATCGCGTCACCGGTCGCCTGGTCGATCTCGGGGGCCACCGTGCCGTCCTCCACGGCCTCGGCGATCGCGCCGGAAGTCGCGCGCTCATCGCGTACGACGATCTCCAGGCCGCGGTTGAGGAAGGCCATCTCGCGGATGCGGTGGGTGATGGTCTCCAGCGAGTAGGTCGTGGTCTCGAAGATGTCGGGGCTGGCCCAGAAGGTGACCGTCGTGCCGGTCTCCTCGGTGGCCTCGAGCTGCTCGAGCGGGCCGTCGGGCACACCGAGGCTGAACGTCTGCCGCCAGTGGTGACCGCGGTTGCGGACGTCGACCTGGAGCTTGCTGCTCAGCGCGTTGACCACCGAGACGCCGACGCCGTGCAGACCGCCGGAGACCTTGTAGCCACCGCCGCCGAACTTGCCGCCTGCGTGCAGCATGGTCAGCGCCATCGTCACCGCCGGCATCTCCTGCCCGGGCGCGGTGTCGGTGGGGATGCCGCGACCGTTGTCCTGGACGCGGATCCCGCCGTCGTCGAGCAGGGTCACCACGATCCGGTCGCAGT
This sequence comes from Actinomycetota bacterium, assembly GCA_049323155.1. Lineage (GTDB taxonomy): Bacteria > Actinomycetota > Actinomycetes > Propionibacteriales > Nocardioidaceae > Nocardioides_C. The sequence goes on from JBMOMG010000161.1 coordinate 15,029, forward strand.
AGCCGGCCAGCGCCTCGTCGACCGAGTTGTCCACGATCTCCCACACGAGGTGGTGCAGACCGCGCTCACCGGTCGAGCCGATGTACATGCCCGGCCGCTTGCGAACCGCCTCGAGGCCTTCGAGGACCTGGATCGCCGAGGCGTCGTACTTGCCCTCCTCGACGGCGTGACCCGACCCTTCCGGGGCGAGCGCGGCGGCGGTCTCGGCGACCGCGTCAGCAGACGGCGTGGAGCTGTCTTCAGGAGCCACGGAGTTCTGTCCTCTTCGATCCACAGGGCCGCGGCGCGACCTGCCGGCCGGGGCACGGCGCGGCTGGTCACGGACGGCGATGACATGACGAAGGTCGGCCCAGACCAGGCTTCGACCCGACCGCCAGTCTACCCCGTGACGCGCCGATTTCGACGTGTCGGTCCACAGGAAACCGGGGTCGGTGGACGCAGGAGTGCTGTTTTACGGCACGGAAGGGCAGTCGAGAGGGCCGCGGAGGGGTGGCGCCGGGTCCCCATACCGGCCCGGCCGTCCTCGAGGCGTCCTGTGCGGCCTCGGGATCGGCGTTGTCCTCGGGCTCATGTAAGGAGCTCCGGCGGTTGATCACCGCTGCGGGTCCCGGGATGGTGAGTGTCCCGGCTGGTCCGGTGAGTGGCGTCGAGACGGGCTCTGGGGTGTCGGCCTGCGGGTCGGTGGCCCCGT
>JBMOMG010000162.1:0-15564 GCA_049323155.1 Actinomycetota bacterium
ACAGCTATGTGTTCGGTCGCGGGTTCGAGGAGATGCTTCACCTGCAACACGCCGGCGTGCCCGTCCGTGTCATCCCCGGGCTCTCCTCATGCATCTCCGTACCAGCGCTGGCGGGCATCCCCGTCACGCACCGAGGGGTCGTCCACGACTTCACCGTCGTCTCAGGTCACCTACCGCCGCGCCACCCTGACAGCCTCGTCAATTGGGGCGCCCTGGCCGCATCACGAGGCACGATCGTCTTGATGATGGCCGTCCAAAACGCCGGTGCCATAGCCCAGGCCCTCATCGATGGCGGACGCGACGCCGGCCAGCCCGCGGCAATCGTCACGGACGGATCCCTGGCGAGCGAACGCGTCATCCACACGAGCTTGGGTCAGCTCGAAAAGGCGACCGAGACCGAAAAGGTACGCCCGCCGGCAATCATCGTCATCGGCGACGTCGCCGGGCTCTGACCTGATCAGCTCACGGGATGGCCTCACCGCGCGTCGGCGTGGTTGTCACGCAACAGGCGGGACGGCTGTGCCCGTCCGGCTGACCTCCTTCCGAGAAGACGTGCACGGCTGCTACGGTCGTCGCATTCCACACGGGAGCCCGAGGCATCGGGCTGAGATGGGGCTGGAGCCGCTCCGACCGTCGAACCTGATCCGGGTAATGCCGGCGAAGGAAGTGAGGAGCGACGTGCTGCCCCGCATTCACTGCATCACCGACTTCCCGTCGTACGACGACGGGACGATCACCCTGCTGGAGGCCGTCGTCCGCGAGGGCGTCCACGCCGTCCAGGTGCGTGCGAAATCGGTGTCCGACCGCGAGGTGGTGGCGTTCACCCGCGCCCTCGTGGACCGCCTTGCCGGGACGCCGGCGGCGGTGATCGTGAACGACCGTGTCGACATCGCGCTCGCCGCGGAAGCCCACGGCGTCCACCTCGGGCGGGACGACCTCGCCATCGTCGATGCCCGGCGCCTGGCGCCGCCGGGCTTCCTCGTCGGCGGCACCTGCCGCAACGCCGAGCACGCCCGCGCCGCGAAGGCCGAGGGCGCCGACTACGTCGGGGTCGGGCCCGTCTACCCCACGACCACGAAGAGCGGTCTGCCCGACCCGATCGGACTGGACACGCTGCGTGAGGTCGCCCAGGTCCTGCCGGCGATCGCGATCTCTGGCATCAACGCCGAGCGCGCACCCGAGGTGATGTCGGCCGGGGCCTACGGGATCGCGGTGGCGTCGGCCATCTGTCGATCACCCCGACCCGCTGCCGCCGCGAGAGGACTCGTCGACGCCGTCGCGCTCGCATGAGGGTGGCGGTGATCGGCGCCGGCATCGTCGGCCTGGCGTGCGCGGAGGAGCTGGTCCGCGCCGGGCACGACGTACGGCTGTTCGACCCCGACCCGGGCGCCGGCGCGACCCGGGCGGCGGCCGGCATGCTCGCCCCCGCCGGTGAGGCCTGGCACGGGGAGACCAACCTGCTGCGGCTCGGCGTCGCCTCCGCGCGCCTCTGGCCGCAGTACGCCGCGCGCCTGCACGCCGCGTCCGGCCTCGACGTCGACCTGCGCACCGCCGGCACGCTGCTGGTGGGCCAGGACCACGACGACCTGCAGCACGTCCACCGCACCCTGGAGGTGCTCGAGGCCGAGGGCCTCGCCTACCGCGAGCTGGACCGACGCGAGGCCCGCGCCGAGGAGCCCACGCTGTCCCGGGTCGCCGGCGCCGCACTCCTGCCCGAGGACCACCACGTCAACCCGCGCCGGGTCGCGGCCGCCCTGCTGCGCCTCGTGTCCGAGCAGCTGGTCCGGGCCCGGGCGACGGTGACGCCGACGGGCGTGATCACGGCCGACGGCCGGAGCCATCCCTGCGACGCGGCGGTGGTGGCCACGGGTGCCGAGGCGCGCGGGCTGGTCCGCGCGGTCCGTCCCGTGAAGGGGGAGACGATCCGGCTGCGGGCCGCCGACCCGCCGACGCGGGTGCTCCGGGCGCGGGTGAACGGGGAAGCCGTCTACGCGGTGCCCCGTGCCGACGGCGAGGTCGTCGTCGGCGCGAGCGAGGAGGAGCACGACACCGAGCCGCACGCCAGCCTCGGGACCGTCGTGCGCCTGCTGCACGCCGCCCGCACCCTCGTCCCCGGCCTCGAGACCGCAGACGTCCTCGAGATCACCGCCCGGAACCGACCCGGGACGCCGGACAACGGGCCGTTGCTCGGCCCCGCCGAGGCTCCCGGGCCGCTCCGCGTGGTGCTGGCCGTCGGCCACTACCGCGGGGGCGTCCTGCTCGCGCCGCTGACGGCCCGCGTGGTCCGGGCCCACGTGGAGGGCGGCGAGATCCCCTCCCTGGCACGACCGTTCACACCCGGCCGGTTCGCCGCGGACCCGACCGACGCACCCACCGACGTCAGGAAGGCCCTTCTGCTATGAGGATCCTCGTCAACGGCCAGCAGCGCATCGTGGCAGACGGCGCCACCCTGCTCGACCTGGCACCGCCCGTCCGCGGCCTCGCGGTCGCGCTCAACGGCGCCGTCGTGCCGTCGGGATCGTGGGCGACCACGTCGCTGTCCGAGGACGACGCGGTCGAGCTCGTGACCGCGCACCAGGGCGGGTGAGCCGCATGCAGATCGCGGGAGTCGACCTCCCCAGCCGGTTGTGGATCGGCACCGGCGGGCTGACGAACATCGGCGTGGTGTCCGACGTCGTGGACGCCGCCGCTCCGGGCCTGGTCACGGTGTCGATCCGTCGCACCTCCGACACCGGCAGCGGCGGACTGCTCGACACACTCCGGGCGAAGGGCGTGCGCATCCTGCCCAACACCGCCGGGTGCCACAGCGCTCGCGAGGCCGTCCTCACCGCCCAGCTCGCGCGCGAGGCCCTCGAGACCGACTGGGTCAAGCTCGAGGTGATCGGCGACGACACCAGCCTGCTGCCCGACGTGGTCGAGCTGCTCGACGCGGCCGAGACGCTGGTCGGGCAGGGCTTCCGGGTGCTGCCCTACACCACCGCCGACCCCGTCGTCGCGCGGCGCCTGGCCGACGCTGGCTGCGTGGCGGTCATGCCCCTGGGCTCGCCGATCGGCTCGGGTCGCGGCATCGACGACCCGCGGGCGATCGAGGCCGTGCGCGCCGCGGTCGCGCTCCCGGTCGTGCTCGACGCCGGCATCGGCACCGCGAGCGACGCCGCGCTGGCGATGGAGCTGGGCTGCGACGCGGTGCTGGCGGCGACCGCGATCACCCGCGCGGACCGTCCGGTGCAGATGGCGGCCGCCCTCCGCGCGGCGGTCGAGGCCGGCGAGCTGGCCCGCGGCGCGGGCCGCGTCCCGCGCCTGACCACCGCCCGCGCCTCGAGCCCGATGGCCGGACGGGTGGGGACGTGACGGGGGTCGACCTGCCGCGGCTGCTGCTCCTCACCGACCGCCACCAGGTCCCTCCCGGGCGCGACCTGGTCGGCACCGTCGCCGACTGCGCCTCCGCCGGGCTGGAGGCGGTCGTGCTCCGCGAGCTCGACCTGCCCGAGCAGCAGCGGCAGGAGATCGCCCGCGCGCTCGGCTCCGCCGGCGTCACGGTGATCCTCGCCCGCACCTGGCTGCCGGGCGCGGCGGCGGTGCACCTCGCCGCCGCCCAGAGCCGGCACGACGCCGACGCCGCGCCCTTCCACGGCCGGTCGTGCCACGACGACGAGGAGGTACGCCGCGCGGTCGCCGGCGGCGCGTCGTACCTGACCATCTCGCCGGTCGCCGCCTCCGCGTCGAAGCCGGGCTACGGCCCCGCCGTCGGGGAGGGCGGCGTACGACGCGCCGTCGCGCTGGCCGGCGACGTGCCGGTCTTCGCCCTCGGCGGGGTCGAGGTGGAGAACGCCGCCGCGATGCGCGCTGCCGGCGCTCACGGCGTCGCGGTCATGGGGGCCGTCATGCGCGCCCCGGACCCGACCGGCGTCGTGGCTCGCGTCCTGGAGGAGGTCCGATGACCCCCCTGGTCGCCCTCACCGTGGCGGGCACCGACTCCGGCGGCGCTGCGGGCGTGGCCGCCGACCTGGCGACGTTCGCGGCGCTCGGCGCGCACGGGACGTGCGCCGTCACCGCCGTCACCGCGCAGGACACCGCCGGCGTGCGTGCCGTGGCCCACCTCGCCGCCGACCACGTGCGGGCCCAGATCGACGCCGTGCTCGACGACCTGCCGGTCGCGGTCGCCAAGACCGGTATGCTCGGCTCCGCCGAGGTCGCCGCGGTGGTCGCCGACCTGCCGTCGGGCCTGCCGCTGGTCGTCGACCCCGTCCTGCGCACCACGAGCGGCGCGGTGCTGGCCGACGAGGCCCTCGTCGCCGCCTACCGCGACCGCGTCCTCCCGCGCTGCACGGTCGTCACTCCCAACCTCGCCGAGGCACGCCGGCTCGCCGGCGCCGACCCGGAGGAGCCGCCCGAGGACGTGGCGCGGGCCCTCCACGCGCTCGGCCCCGCGGTCGTGCTCACCGGCGGCGACCCGGACGCCGACCGGTGCCGCGACCTCGTGGTCGACGACCGGGGCCGCGCGCACGTGCTCGAGCACGCCGGCGTACCGACCACCAACGACCACGGCACCGGTTGCACGTTCTCGGCCGCCCTCGCCGTGCACCTCGCCCGGGGAGAGCCGCTCCCTACCGCGACGCGGGCAGCCCAAGCCTTCGTCGCGGCCGCGCTGCGCCGCAGCGCGGGCTGGCGGCTGGGTCGCGGTCGCGGCCCCGTCGCCCACACGTCCGTCCCACCCACCCAGGAGGCCTGATGCACATCCACCCCAGCCACAGCACCGTCCACCGCACCGGATCGCGCGCCGACGTCCGCGTGCCCTTCACCCGGGTCGCGCTCACGAACGGCGAGACGTTCGACCGGTACGCCACCGCGGGACCCGGCAGCGACCCCGAGGTCGGCCTGCCGCCCCTGCGCGCCGACTGGATCGTCGAGCGCGGCGACACCGAGGAGTACGCCGGTCGGGAGACCCAGCTGCTCGACAACGGGAAGGGCGCGCTCCGGCGGGGCGAGGCGCGCGACCAGTGGCGCGGCACGCGGCCCCGGCCGCGCCGCGGCACCGGCACGGTCACCCAGATGCACTACGCCCGGCAGGGCGTCGTGACGCCGGAGATGGAGTACGTCGCGATCCGCGAGAACTGCGACGTCGAGCTGGTCCGCTCGGAGGTCGCGGCCGGGCGCGCGATCATCCCCGCCAACCTCAACCACCCCGAGGCCGAGCCGATGATCATCGGGCGCCGGTTCCTCGTCAAGGTGAACGCCAACATCGGCAACTCCGCGGTCACCAGCTCCATCGCCGAGGAGGTGGACAAGCTCACCTGGGCGGTGACCTGGGGCGCCGACACGGTGATGGACCTGTCCACCGGCGACGACATCCACACCACCCGCGAGTGGATCATCCGCAACTCGCCGGTCCCGATCGGCACCGTGCCGATCTACCAGGCGCTGGAGAAGGTCGACGGCGACGCGAGCAAGCTCACCTGGGAGGTCTTCCGCGACACCGTCATCGAGCAGTGCGAGCAGGGTGTGGACTACATGACCATCCACGCCGGCGTGCTGCTGCGCTACGTGCCGCTCACCGCGCAGCGCATCACCGGGATCGTCTCCCGGGGCGGGTCGATCATGGCCGGCTGGTGCCTGGCCCACCACGAGGAGAACTTCCTCTACACCCACTTCGAGGAGCTGTGCGAGATCTTCGCCCGGTACGACGTCTCGTTCTCCCTCGGCGACGGCCTGCGCCCCGGCTGCACGGCTGACGCCAACGACGAGGCGCAGCTCTCCGAGCTGCGCACCCTCGCCGAGCTGACGCAGCGGGCCTGGGAGCACGACGTCCAGGTGATGGTCGAGGGGCCCGGCCACGTGCCGCTCAACCTCGTCGAGGAGAACGTCGTGCTGCAGCAGGACTGGTGCCACGGCGCGCCGTTCTACACCCTCGGTCCGCTGGCCACCGACATCGCGCCCGGCTACGACCACATCACCTCCGCGATCGGCGCGGCGGCGATCGCCATGCACGGCACCGCGATGCTCTGCTACGTCACTCCCAAGGAGCACCTCGGGCTGCCCAACCGCGACGACGTGAAGACCGGCGTCATCACCTACAAGCTGTCCGCCCACGCCGCCGACGTCGCCAAGGGACACCCCGGCGCCCGCGACTGGGACGACACACTGTCCCGCGCCCGCTTCGAGTTCCGCTGGCACGACCAGTTCGCGCTCTCCCTGGACCCGCACACCGCGGAGTCCTTCCACGACGAGACGCTCCCGGCCGAAGCCAGCAAGACCGCGCACTTCTGCTCGATGTGCGGCCCGAAGTTCTGCTCGATGCGGATCAGCCAGGACGTCCGCGACTACGTCGCGGCCGGCATGGCCGAGAAGTCGACACAGTTCGTGGAGCTGGGCGCATCGGTCTACGTCGAGGATGATGCCTACACTGCGACACCGTGACCTGGCGACGACCGGTACCGCTCATCGGCGACCAGACCTCGGCGGCCGAGCGTGCCGCCGAGGTCGGTGCCTGGGCGTTCCCCGACCACGTGCGGGAGCGCTTCTACGACGTCGTCGGCGCCCGCCGGGACATCCGCAGGTACCGGCCGGACCCGGTGGATCCCGAGATCCTCGACCGGGTGCTGGCCGCGGCCCACATGGCGCCGTCGGTCGGACACAGCCAGCCCTGGCGGTTCATCGTGGTCGCCGAGCCCGCGACCCGGGATCGAGCCGCGCGGATGGCCGACGAGCAGCGGCTCCGCCAGGCGCGGCAGATGGAACCCGATGCCGCCCGGCGGCTCCTGGACCTCCAGCTCGAAGGCATCCGTGAGGCACCGTTGGGCCTCGTCGTGGCCTGCGACCGGCGTGCCCCGGCCGGGGGTGTCCTCGGTCGCGCGACCTTCCCGGACACCGACCTGTGGTCGTGCGCATGCGCCATCGAGAACCTGTGGCTCGCAGCTCGGGTCGAGGGCCTCGGGGTCGGCTGGGTCACCCTGTTCGACCAGCAGGAGCTCGCGAACCTCGTCGGAGTGCCCGACGGCGTGGTCACCCTCGGCTGGCTGTGCCTGGGCTGGCCCGACGAGCGGCCGCCCGCGCCGGGCCTGGAGCGGGCCGGCTGGTCACGCCGCCAGCCGGTCGCCGAGGTGGTGATGGCCGAGCGGTGGGACGAGTCCGCCGAGGCTCCGGTCTCGCACCTTCGGGCACCGGACAACAGCGCGGTGGTCGGCGTGCGAGACGAAGCCGACCGTCTGCTCACCCCGCTCGGCTCGCTCGGACTCCTGGACCGGTACGTCGACCGCGTCGCGGCCGCCGGATACGGGGAGGCCGGCGCCGTCCCGACCGGAGAGCTGCTGCTGGTGGCCGGTCGGCACGGCGTGGTCGCCCACGGGGTGTCGGCCTTCTCGCCCTCGGTCACCGACGACGTCCTGGCCGCGAGCGCGGTCGGGGAGTCGGCCGGCGCGGCCGCGGCCCGCGCGGCGGGCCTGAGCTTCCGCGCGATCGATGCCGGAACCGCGGCGGGCGACCTGGTCCGCACCGACGCGATGCCGGCCGCGCAGGTCGGGGACCTGCTGGCGCAGGGTCGTGCCCTGGGCGAGTCGGCGGGCCGCGAGCACGGTCTCCTCGTCCTGGGCGAGGTGGGCATCGGCAACACGACGGTCGCCGCCGCGCTGGCAGCTGTCCTGCTCAACGTCGCTCCCGCCGAGGTGGTCGGCCTCGGCGCGGGAGCAGACACCGCCATGCTGCGACGCAAGACCGACGTCGTGGAGGCGGCCCTGGCACGGGTCCGGCGGACCCGCGGCGCAGAGCCCGTCTCACCGGAGGACGCGCTTGCGGCCGTCGGCGGTCCCGAGTTCTGCGTCCTGGCCGGTGCCGTGCTCGGAGCGGCCTCGGTCGGCGGCGTCACCGTCCTCGACGGCCTGGCCACCACCGTTGCCGCGCTGGTCGCGGTGCGTCTCGAGCCAGGCGTATCGGCCTATCTGATCGCCGGTCAGCGCAGCCGGGAACGCGGGCACGACCTAGTGCTGGACCACCTCGGCCTCGAACCATTGCTCGACCTGCGGCTGCGAGCCGGTGAAGGCGTAGGCGCCGCCTTGGCGGCCGGCATGCTGATCAGCGCACTCAACCTCCGCCACGGGATCGGGCGCACCGCGCCATGAGACAGAACGAAGCAACTCAGTGATCTGGTGGCCGTGGTCGAACCCGAGGTGGTGGCCCAGCTCAAGCGGTCGCTTCGGACGTTGGGCACCGACCACGTCGACGTCTACCAGTTCCACTCCGGCAGCGACATGGTCTTCGAGAACAACGAACTGTGGGAGGCGCTGGCGGCGGAGCGCCAGGCCGGCAAGGTCCGCTTCCTTGGCGTCTCGCCGGGCGACAAGCAGTCGTCTCGGCAGACTGAGCGCGCGCGACGGAGATCGGCGCCGACATAGCCGCGTGGGCGCTCGCCTGGGTGCTGCGTGACCCGCGGTCACCTCGGTCATCCCGACCTGCAAGTTCGTGGAGCAGGTCGAGTCCAACGCGGCTGCGGCGGACCTCGTTCTCGCCGAGCACGGGACGGACCGTGGCGTGACCTCGGAAACCCCACCGGAGGCCACGGGCTAGGACCACCCCTGACCCGGAGCTGGTGCGGCTGCAGCGTCGCCTATCGGTTCGTTTGATCGTCCTCACTCGATGTCCCGCCGTTGGGGTGCGCGGCCCTTCTTCCGCGGATGCGGGTGAGGGCATCGAGGTTCTTGGCGTCGGCGTCGGGGAGTGCGTGAAGGTATTTCTGGGTGGTGGTGATTTGGGCGTGTCCCATCCGGTCCATGACGGACTTGAGGTCGGAGCCACCGGCGAGGAGCCAGGAGGCGTGGGCGTGGCGTAGGTCGTGGACGCGGACGTCGAAACCGACCCCAGAGGCTTTCACGGCCGGTAGCCAAACCCGCGTGCGGAAAGTGTTCCGCGAGATCGGGGTGCCCTCGCGGGTGGCGAACAGCAGGTCATCGGCACCCAGACGCCGGGAGTCGATCCAAGCGGCGAGCTGGCCGATCAGGTCGCCGGGGAGGCCAAGGGAGCGAGCCTCGTTGTCCTTGGGGTAGGCCTTGGTCAGCATCCGGTGCCCGGTGGGGGAGTTCTTGATCGAGACCTCCACGACTGTCTCCTCGACGCTCAGCGTGCGCTTGATGAAGTCGAGGTGACGAGGCTTGAGGGCGATCAGCTCGCCCCAGCGCAGTCCGGTGTTGATCGCGGTCTCGACCATCAACCGATGCTGTTCGGGGAGGGCGGTCAGGATGGCGACGTACTCCTCAGGCGTGAGGGTGCGGGCCTTCTTCTTGATCACCTTGGGGAGCTCGGTGTGGGCGCAGGGGTTGAAGGTGATGACCCGGTCGCGCTGGGCGCGTTCGAAGATCGAGTGCAGCATGGTGTGGTACTTCCGGACGCTGGCGGCAGAGAGGCCGTTCCCCGTGGCGGTGGTGACCCAGCGTTGGATCTCCGAGGGCAGGACCTTGCCCATCGGCCGTCTCCCGAAAGTGGGGATGAAGTGCTTGTCGAGATAGGAGCGGTAGGCGGCGAGCGTGGATGTCTCGACGTGCTTGGAGGGCAGCCAGACCGTCTCGACGTACTCGGCGAAGGTGACCTGGCCACGGGAGTGGTCGTGCCAGGCGCCGTCGCGGACCTTGGCCTCCTCCCGGTTCGCGGCGCGTTCGGCAGCTCGACGACTGGAGTAGGTGCCGGCGGAGCGCTGCCGTCCTTCGGGATCGCGGTAGCAGGCGACGAACCGTTTGTCGCCGTCGTCGGTGGTCCGGGTCTTGATCCACGCCATCGGTCCTCCCGGGGCCTCGAAGAGTCGGTGTCCGCGCAGTGTCCGCAAACGTTGCCCCGACGCTCGGCGGAAGTTGGCGAAAGCCGACGGAAACTCAATGTGATTCTGACCTGCGACTTTACGCTCACAACTAGGGGGAGTCGAGGCCGATGTGAGGCATTGTGTGAGTCTGGTACGGCACTCATAACCCAGAGGTCGCAGGTTCAAATCCTGCCCCCGCTACAAAGTTTCAGGCTCGGAATCTACGGATTCCGAGCCTGAAAGCATTTAGAGATTTGATCCAGGTACCACTTACTGTCGCGAAATCTGGACCCAGCCCGATGCCGGCCCAACCGCGGCGGTCGCGGGGCCGTCGCTGGCGTCGTCGTCTGGTTCCGTCGGGTATGCAACCCATCGACCCGACCCCCGCCGTCCTGCTGGACCTGCTGCCCGAGTGGGAGCTCGCGCTCCGAGCCGAGGACAGGACGCCCGGCACCATCGAGGCGTACCTCGGCGGCACGCGCCGCTACTTCGACTGGTGCACCGCAGCCGACGCGGCCCCGATGCTCCGGACCTCCCTGCAGACCTGGATGGCCCACCTCCTCGAGACCGGCAGCGCGCCCGGCACCGTGCTCGCCCGCAAGCAGTCGGTCAAGCGCTTCGCTGACTGGCTGCTCGCCACCGGTCAGGTGCCCGGCCACCCCTTCCTCGGCGTCAAGGGACCCGCCCAGCGGCGCTACATCGTGCTCCCGCTCTCCGACGACGAGCTGCGCGCCCTCATCGCCACCTGCACCCACCCGGTCCACCGGCCCGACGAGAAGCTGCACCACCGCCGCGACGAGGCCCTGATCCGGCTCATGCTCGAGACCGGCATCCGCGCCGGCGAGGTCGTCGCCCTCCTCCTCGCCGACCTCGACCTCGACATCCACCGGATCACCGTCCGCCGCGGCAAGGGCGGGCACCTGCGCACCATCCCCGTCGGGACTAGCACGATCACCGCGATCCGCGGCTACCTCCCCGAACGCGCCCAGCACCCCGCCGCCGACGGCCCGCGGCTGTGGCTGGGGGAGCGCGGCTCCACCTTCGGGTACGACGGCCTCAACCAGGCCCTGCGCCGCCGCGCCCAGCACGCCGGCATCGACGGCTTCCACCTGCACCGGCTCCGACACACCGCGGCCCACCGCTGGCTCGCCGCCGGTGGCTCCGAGTCCGGGCTGATGGCCATGGCCGGCTGGTCCCGCACCGACATGCTGGTGCGCTACACCCGCGCCACCGCCGCCGACCGCGCCGCCGCCGAAGCGCTGCGCCTCGACCTCGGGAACATCTGACCACCGATAGTCGTTCCAACTGTTGCGTTTGCTTCGAATATTGCGAATAATGGATGTCCTGAGAGAGGAGACACCATGACTGCGTTGGCACTCGCCCCCGTCCAGCCCGACGAGTCCGACATCAGTGCTGCCGTCGAGGCGCTGCCGCACGTCAAGGACTACCTCGCCACCCACAACGACAGCGTCATCCGGCTCGTCGTCGCCGACGACCCCGAGGAGACCCTCATCGTCCCGCGCGGTGCCGTGGAGCTTCTCGCCCGGGTGCTCGCCCACATGGCCGCCGGTCAAGGGGTCTCGGTCGTGCCCGCCCATGCCGAGCTCACCACCCAGCAGGCGGCAGAGCTCCTCAACGTCAGCCGGCCCTTCCTGATCGGGCTGCTCGACGCCGGCGAGATCGAGTACCGCAAGGTCGGCAAGCACCGCCGGATCAAGGCCCAGTCCCTGATGGCCTACATGGCCCGCGACGACCAGGAGCGCCGCGAGGCCGCCGACGAGCTCACCCGGCTCAACCAAGAGATGGGCCTGCTCTGAGGTGGCCTTCGTCGTCCTGTACGACGCCAACGTGCTCTACCCGAGCACGCTCAGAGACCTGCTGATCCGCATCGCCCAAGCCGGCCTCGTCCAGGCGAAGTGGACCGACCAGATCCTCGACGAGGTCTTCGGCAACCTCGCCGCGAACCGGCCCGATCTCGACCCGCAGAGGCTGGCCCGCACCCGGGAGTTGATGAACAAGGCCGTTCGCGACTGCCTGGTCACCGGCTACGAGCCACTCATCGACGCGCTCGCCCTGCCGGACCCCGACGACCGGCACGTGCTCGCCGCCGCGATCAAGGCCCGCGCCCAGGTGATCGTCACCAGCAACCTCAAGGACTTCCCAGCGGCCGCGCTCGCGCCGTGGGACATGGAGGTCAAGTCGCCCGACGACTTCATCCTCGACCAGATCGACCTCAGCCGCGAAACGGTCTACGGCGCCGTCCAACGGATCGCCGACTCCATGGCGAACCCTCCTGCCGCGGTTCTCGAGGTCCTCGGGATGCTCGAACGCGACGGACTCGTAGAAGCCTCTGCAGCGCTCCGTACCTAAGGGCCGCGACGGCTTCACGGGGCTGACGCGCCCCCTTCCGCAGCCGCCAACGACGACTGGCTTCGACGGTTCGCCTCCTTAGCGTTGGAGGTAGTCCCTAGAGTCCTCGACATGTCGCCCCCGTCTCCAAACTCGGCCCCGGCGTCGCCCGAGGATGTGCCGGTCCTGCGAGGCCTCGGGCCTCAGTACGACGAGAACCAACACGGCCGTCACGCGAAGATGCTTCTCGAGGTTCTGTCCAACCAGTCGAGCGGCGCCGCGAGGAACATCGCGTTGGCGGGGCACTACGGCAGCGGGAAGAGCAGCGTCATCCTCGGAGTCCAAGACGGCCTGACCCAGCGGAACATCGAGTGGGTCAACCTCTCCTTGTCGAGCCTCGGCATCGACAACACCGCCCGTGCGCGCGTCCAGCCGGACGGAACCCTCCCTCCTCTCACGAACTTGATCCAAAAGGAGATCGTCAAGCAGCTGCTGTACCGGAAGGCTCCGGCGGACATGCCCGGTTCTCGGTACTTCCGCATCGACTCCTTCCGAACAAGCCGTGCTCTGCAGTGGGCAGCCGTCACGGCGATCGGCTTCTTCGCGACCGCGGTGCTGCTGGGCCTGGTTGATCGCGCTGAGAAGGTGGCGCCAGCAAGTCTCGTGGACGGCCGGGCATGGGCACCGTGGCTGATGGTCGGCCTGCTTGGCGTGTTCCTCGGCACCGTCTGCTTCCTCGCCCTTCGCGGGCTTCAGAACCCCGTTCGAGTCGACAGCGTGTCCGCTGGCGGAGCCGCCGTCTCACTGAGCGCCAAGGAAAATTCGTACTTCGACGAATACTTGGACGAGATCGTCTACTTCTTCCAACGAACCAGAACCAAGGTCGCGATCTTCGAAGACCTGGACCGATTCAAGGATCCGCACATCTTCGAGACGCTGCGTGAACTGAACACTGTCCTCAACAACTCCGAGCAGGTGAAGGCACGGCCGATCAGGTTCGTCTACGCGGTGCGAGACAGCATCTTCGAGCAACTCGAGGTCGATGCGGACTCGGCGGACCCTGACGCCAACGCCGCGGGAGGTTCGTCCGCGCAACGCGCATCGGCCCACGAATCCGCACCCTCATCCAATCGAACCAAGTTCTTTGACCTAGTCGTGCCGATGGTCCCGTTCATCACGCACCGTTCCGCTCGAGACCTGCTGGCTGCCGAGTTCGAAGGCTCGCCCCACAAGCCATCAGCCGAGTTGATCAATCTTGTCGGCGGCCACCGGGCGCTTACTGACATGCGACTGATTCGCAATATCCGCAATGAGTTCGAGATCTACCGAGCCGCGGTCTTGAGCGACTCCGGGCTCCAGGGGCTCACCCCGAACCGCCTGTTCGCGATGATGGTCTACAAGAACACGCACCTGGAAGACTTCGAAGCTATCCGCTTGGGCACGAGCAGGATCGACGCTGCCCACCATGCCTTCCGCGACATGGTGGAGCACCAAGTGCGCCATCAGACCGCGAGAAGCAGGTCGGCGCTGGCTCGCGCGCGGGGCGTGGCCACGTGGGACGCACGCGCAAAGACTGTCGGAGAGAGACTCCAACAGGTGCTCCCGATCGTTCACAAGGCAAACCCGCGCGGCGGCGGCGGGCAGCCCCACCTCATCCATTCATCGGGCAACTACGCGATGAGCGACCTGACCTCCGGTGAACTGTGGAAGAGGCTGCACGAAACTCGCAATGCCGTGCAGGTGGGCCAACCCAACTACTACACCGTCACTCTGTCGTTCGATGAGCTGCTCACCCTCGCCGGTGACGCAGGCGCGGAAATGGAGAAGGCTGTCGAGACCGACGTCGCAGCGCTTCAACGACGCTCCCGCGTTGCGCTGGAAACCAAGGAATTCGTCGCCAAGGCCACCCTCGCCGACCTCATGGCCCGGCCCGACGTGACGATGCCCGACGCAGACCGCGAAGAGCGTAACTTGGACGAGATCGTGTCGGCCATCGTGTCCCCGCTCGCACGAGACCTGCTCGCCCGCGGATTCATCGACGAGAACTTCACCCTGTACTGCTCGGACTACCACGGCGTGGCGATCAGCGTGAGCGCAATGAACTTCATCCTGCACTGCGTGCAGGCTGATCGAGCCGACCCGCTCTTCCGGTTCGACGACCCCTCATCGATCGACTCGGTCGAGCAAGAAGTAGGCGATCGCTTTCTCAACGGGGAGAGCGTGTTCAACGTCGCCGTATTCGACCACTACCTAACGAAGGACCCCCGGCGCCTGGAGCACGCGCTCGAGCGCCTGGCCAGCAAATCCGCGGCCGGCGACACAAAGTTCGTGGATCTCTTCCTGGAGGACGACACGGTCCACACCACGGACCGCCTCGTACATGAACTCGCGTCCCGCTGGAGCGGGCTCTTCATCCACCTCTGTGACGGCTTCTCGAACGACCTGACCATCGCGCTTGTCGACTCGGCGATCAGAGGCGCCACGCCAGAGACCGACTACGCCACGTCGACCAGCGTCTCCAACTTCATTGCGACTCACTATGCGCAGATGCCTACGTTCACGGACGACACCGGGCAATCGGAAGCGGACGCTCTCGTAGAGCTGCTCGGGCGCCTCGACGTGCAGATCCCCGTCCTGCAGGACCTCGGCCAGGCTCAGAAGGCGGCTGTAGTCGCGAACCATCGCTACGTCATCACCAGGGCGAACCTTGTTGCCGCCCTCGGCGAGCCAACAGCTTTGGCACTCGACTTGGTCAAGGCGTCCGACAGCGATGTCTACGATCACCTCATCCAGAACCTCGACGCATACCTTGACGCCCTCGACGACGGCGAGACGACGGTCGAAGACCCGAGCCAGTTCCTCGACGTCCTCGACGACCTTGTCAGCGCGCCGGAGGAGTTGGTGCGTGCTGTCGCCCAGCATGCGTCAGAGCCATGCGTCGTGACCGACCTGAGCGCGCTCGAGCAGGCGGGATGGAATGCAATCGTTTCGGCAGGCAGGCTCCGGACCTCGGTGTCGAACGTGAGCCGCTTCGTCCAGGAACACGGTGTCACGCCAGAGCTGGCCACCAGTCTCAAGGCTCACGGCCTCCTCGATGCGGAGGAGGTCGACGCGGAGGAAAGGGTCGCTCTCGCCTACGCCATCATCGAGACCTCAAACCTCGATGCCGCTGAACGCGTGCGGCTGGTCGGCCATCTGGACCTGCTGGACCACTTGGACCCCTCGGACCTCAGCGCCGACGGACGCTCGCTGATTCCCGCTCTACTCGCCGCACGCGAAGTCGCAGACGACGAGGACACCTACTTATCCTCGATCCACCGACGAGAGTGGTCGGGTAAGCGTGCCGTAACGCGAGGATGCCCTTGCGTGCTGAGAGATTGGGACTTGCGACGGTTCCAAACACCTCAACCCGGAAGGGCACCTCTGGGATGCGA
>JBMOMG010000163.1:0-15421 GCA_049323155.1 Actinomycetota bacterium
TAGTCGTTGCCGGGCCAGCCGCCGGGCCGGTCCTGCCACTCGTAGTCGTCCCAGTCCCAGTCACGGTTCCAGTCGAAGCCGTCGTCGTCCCAGTCATCGTCGTGGTCCCAGTGCCCGCGAGAGCCGTTGCGGCGGATCTCGAAGAGCGCGCCCGGCGCCGGCGTCGTGGCCGCCGCGGACTCGCCACCCTCGAGCGCGGCCAGGCCGGCCTTGGAGAGGCTGAGCGCGAACAGGCTGCCCTCGTCGTCGGCCGACAGGTCGATGAGCGCGGTCAGTCCGTCGGCGTACCGCACACAGTCGCCGCGGGTGGGCTGCTGCGGGTCACACACGACGCCCTCGGAGTCGGGGTCGATCCGCCAGATCTGGGAAGTCCCCGGGGTGCCCGGTGCACCGCGGAGCTCGGCGACGTACCAGTAGCCGTCCGCCCCGACCGTCACCGCCGTCGGCACCGCCTCGGACAGCATGCCGCTGCCGCCAGGCGACGAGCTCGCCGACGGGCCGCTCGGAGCCGCGGACGTGCGGATCCAGCGCGGCTTGATCATCGCCACGGTCTCGATGTCACCCCGTTTGTCGACCCGCAGCAGGTCGTTGCCCGCGGCGTCGGCGACCAGCACCGAGCCGTCGTCCAGCGCCTCCACGCCGAAGGGGTTCGACTCGTGGGGGTCCCCCTCCCGGTTGTACGGGTCCTCGTTCCCGTCCTCGGCCTGGTACGCGGCGATGTCCGCCACCAGCTTCGGAGCCGACCAGCCGGGGCGCCACTTGAACAAGCTCGCCGCGTCCTGGACGGGCTCCGCGGGAGTCGCGCCGCTGGCCGACATCTCCTGGGCTTCCATGCCGCCGCCGGCGCCGGTGAGGATGTAGACCATCCCGCGCGGCCCGACGTCGATCGACGGGGCAATGCCACCGGCGCCCACGCCGTTGAGCGGGATCACCCGAGGTGCCCTGTGGCGCCTCTCGACGACGAGGCTGAACGTTCCGTCGACCTCGGAGACCAGCGTCATGCCCTTGCCGACGCTGGCCACCCCCCGGGGCATGTTCAGCCCGTCGACGACGGTGCGCAGGCCGTCGTCGGGCTCCGGGTCGGGCTGGGGGTGCGCGTACGCCGGTGGGGCTGCCGTACCGAGGAACAGCGCCGCGCCGGCGGCAAGGACGAGGGCGTTCCTCGTCCGTGTGGGTCTGGCCATCAGGACCTCCTCCTGGAAGCTGAAGTGGTGCGCGGATCACGCGCGGTCCCACCTTCAGCACCTGGAGGTGACGCCTCAATCACCCCCCTGAGCGACGACAGAGCCGTCGATGACGGACATGCCGTGCACGCGCAGACACGCCCACCTGGCCACCGGTGCCCCGGTTGGCGCCATCTGCGCCACCGCACCCACGCGGGGGCATGCACGGGCAGGCATGCGAAGCGACCCCGACCTGTCTCCCCAATCTGGGTGAGAACGGTCGGGGTCGCCTCGGGCTCCCGGTCCCCCGACGTGGCTACCCGGAGGCTGCTCCTGGTAGCCCGACGGTCAGTCGATCCGGGCGATCGGTGTGCCCTGCCGGACCGCGGCCTCCTCCTCCACCAGCAGGTGCACGACACCTGCGGCCGGGGCGAGCACCTCCGCGGACACCTTGTCGACCTGGACCTCGGCGAGCAGCTGGTCGGCTGCCACGGCAGCGCCCTCACCGACGTACCACGTGGCGAGGACCCCTTCCGCGTCCGGGTTCTCCTTCGACAGCGGCGGGAAGACGACCTCGGTCATCGGTTCATGGCCGTCCGGATCGCCTGCTCGATGCGGTCGTGCCGGGGCAGCACCGCGTACTCCAGTGCGTGGGCGTACGGGATCGGTACGTCGGGCACCGCGATGCGCTGCGGAGGAACACGCAGCATCCCGGGGTCCTGGTCCGTGACCGTCGCGACCACCTCGCCGGAGACGCCGAAGGACTGGTAGTCCTCGTCGACGACGACCAGGCGGCCGGTCTTGGACACCGAGGACAGGATCGCCTCGCGGTCCAGCGGGACCAGGCTGCGTAGGTCGACCACCTCCACGTCGATCCCCTCGGGGGCCAGCTTCTCGGCGACGTCGAGCGCGTGGTGCACCGACAGCGACAGGGTCACGACGGTCACGTCGCTGCCCTCGCGCACGGTGCGTGCCTTGCCGATCGGCACCGTGTAGTCGCCCTCGGGGACCTCGTCGATGGCGCGCGGGTTCTTCGCCATCCACGGCAGTCCCATGACGCCCTTGTGGAACATGTAGACCACAGGGCTGTCGTCCCGGATCGCCGAGGTCATCAGGCCCTTGGCGTCCGCGGGCGTGCTGGGCACGACCACCTTCATCCCGGGCAGGTGGGCCAGCGTCCCCCACAGGCACTGGGAGTGCTGGGCGCCGTCGGAGTACCCGCCACCGGTCGCCATGGTCAGCACCATCGGGACCTTGACGTTGCCGCCGGACTCGAAGTGGATCTTGGCCATGTGGTTGTAGATCTGGTCCAGGCACACGCCCATGAAGTCGGCGAACATCACCTCGACGATGGGCCGCATACCCTCGACCGCGGCCCCGATGCCGAGGCCGACGAACGCGGTCTCCGAGATCGGGGTGTCGATGATCCGCTGCGGCCCGAACTTCTCGAGCAGGCCCGTGGTGGAGCTGAAGATGCCGCCGTAGGCGCCGACGTCCTCGCCCATGTAGAAGACCGACTCGTCACGCTCCATCTCCTGCGCGATGGCCTCCACCATCGCCTTGGAGGTGCTCAGCTTGCGGGTGGCCTGCGGCGCTTCTGTGATGGTCATCGTGGCCCCTCTCAGGCGAACACGTAGGAAGTGGCGGTGGACGGGTCCGGGATCGGGCTCTCCTTGGCGAAGGTGATCGCGTCCTCGACGGCGTTGACGCACAGCCGCTTGATCTCCTCGACCGTGTCGTTGTTCAGCAGCCCTGCCTCGCGGAGCTTCTGCTCGTACTGCGGGATCGGGTCGCGCGCCGGCACGTCGGCGAGCTCGGGCCGGTAGCCCTGGGCGTCACCCTCGAAGTGGCCCCACATCCGCAGTGTGTGCACCTCGATCAGCGACGGCCCCTCACCGGCGCGGGCCCGTGCCACCGCACGGGAGGCGGCGTCGTACACCGCCTCGACGTCGTTGTCCTCGACCCGCTCGCCCGGGATGCCGTACGCCGCGGCACGGTCCGCGTTCGAGGCGATCGACGTCGACAGGGTCCTGGGCACGGAGATGCCCCAGTCGTTGTCCTCGACCACGAACACGACGGGCAGCACCCACTTCGCGGCGAGGTTCAGCGACTCGTGGAACGCGCCCTGGTTCGCGGCGCCCTCACCGGTCACCGCGACCGCGATCCGGTCCGTGCCCTTGCGCTGGAAGGCGAACGCCTGCCCGAGCGCGGGCGGGTAGCCCTCGGCGATGATGCCGGAGCAGGAGAAGTGAGTCTCGGGGTCGAACAGGTGCATGTGCCCGCCTCTGCCACGGCCGAGCCCGGTCTCGCGACCGAAGATCTCTGCGGTCATCTTGCGCAGGTCCACCCCGTGCGCGACGGCGAGGTGGTGCGGCCGGTGGGTCGCGGTCACCGCGTCGTCGGTGGTCAGGTGGGCGCACACGCCCGCGGCCACCGGCTCCTGGCCGGCCGACAGGTGCATCTCGCCGGGGACCAGGCCCTTGCCGATGTCGAACCCGGGGCCCTTGTCCGCGTGGTACTCGCGGAGGATGGCCTCCTCGTAGGTGCGGCTGAGCACCATGGTCTCGTAGAGCTTCAGCCGGACCTCGGGGTCCAGCTCGGGAACTCGACGGTCCTGCTGCGGGATCGCCGATGCTGCTGCTTCAGTCGTCATGCCGGCCTCCAATGGGCGGGGATCGATCCTCTGGCGAACCTATTCACCACACCCGGAATCGGCCAGAGCCGTTCGTCCCATTGCCCCGTAGGCACCTCGCGCCAGTTCGTGGCGGTTTCTGCGCGGCGAACCGGGTCGGACACACCCGGAACACCACGAAAGCCACAGGGACGTTGGACCCTGCCGACCGGCCCCGGCCCGTCGTACCTTCGGGAGACCGGCACCGCTGCAGGTCCGGTGCCTCGACCTCGCCGGACCGGCTCGTGCCCGTCGCTCACTTCCGCGCGCGAGGAGGCCCCCATGACCGTCGAGCTCACCGCCGACATGGCACAGGACTTCGTCCTGGTCGACCGCTACACCGACATCGTCGGACCGAGCAACGAGATGCTGGGCCCGGTCAAGGACGGCGGGCGGATCGAGTACATCACCGTCCCCGGCTGCTGGGGTCCGATGATCACCCCCTCCCTGCGCAGCGGGCACGAGGTGTCGCTGCCGGTGCGGGTCGAGGGGGCGAAGGTCGGCGACGCGGTCGCGTTGTACGTCGAGACGCTCGAGCAGACCTCCCGCGCCACCACCTCGGGCACCCACATGGGGGTCGACGACCGGTTCATCAGCGACCCGTTCGTCGCGAAGATCTGCCCGACCTGCCGGGACGCCGGCCGGCACTTCCTCTACCCCGACACCTACCTCGACGGGATCGGCGAGTCGGCGGTGAAGTGCACGGCGTGCGACAGCGAGGTGATCTCCTTCCACATGGTCGAGGGCTACACGATGGTCTTCGACGAGGCCAAGGAGATCGGGGTGACCGTCTCCCCTGCTCGGGCGGAGGAGATGGCCCGCAACGCCCGGGAGTGGGTGGCGCTGACCGAGCACTCCACCCAGCACCCGATCGTCGCGCTCAACCGTGCCGATCTGGTCGGCACGATGACCCGCTGCCGGATCTCCGCGGGCAACCTGGGGTCGATCCCGGCGATAGACCTGCCCAGCTCGCACAACTGCGGGGACTTCGGCTCGTTCCTGGTCGGCGCCGAGCACGAGTTCGCGGTCACCGAGAAGCAGCTGGAGATGCGCACCGACGTGCACATGGACATCGACTCGGTGCGCCAGGGCAGCATCCTGGTCGTCCCGGTGAAGGTCGACGGGGCGGGGATCTATGCCGGGGACGTGCACGCGATGATCGGCGACGGCGAGATCGCCGTACACACCACCGACATCGGCGCCCGGCTGGTGGTGCGGGTGGACGTGATCAAGGGGCTCGAGCTCGACGGCCCGATCCTGCTGCCGCCGGCCGAGGACCTGCCGTTCCTGGCCCGGCCGTTCACCGCCGAGGAGGTGGCGCGCGGGCGGTCACTGGCCGAGGCGAACGCCACCGAGCTCGAGGGCGCGGTCCTGCCGATCCAGGTGCTGGGGTCCGGACCGAACCTCAACGCCGCGGCGGAGAACGCCGTCCTGCGCGCCGCCCGCCTGCTCGCGATGACCTCCGACGAGGTCCGCAACCGCTCGACGATCTCCGGCGCCGTGGACATCGGCCGGCTCCCTGGCTTCGTGCAGCTCAGCCTCCTGGTGCCGCGCTCGAAGCTGGAACGGCTCGGGATCTTGCACCTGGTGGAGGCGCAGTACGGCGAGGCTGCGGGCTGGTGACCCACCCGACGCGGCGTCGGTGTCCCGGACGACGTTGAAGCCCCTAGCCTGGGCACCATGCAGCCGCTGTTCGAAGACATCCTCGACGAGGTGGAGGAGCTCGCCACGCGGGTGCCGACGGCCACGCTCGCCCAGCTGCTCGAGGACCGTGCGCACGCGTTGGAGGTCGGCGCCCCGGGCCGCGCCGCGTGGCTCGCGCACGCCGGCGAGCGGTGGGAGCTCCTCGACGACCTCGACCGCGCCCGCCGGTGCTACGAGGAGGCCGTCGCGGACGGCGGCGGGGCCTACCTCGACCCGCGCGCAGACCTGGCGAACGTGCTGTTCGACCTCGGGGAGACCGCCCGTGCCGAGGAGGTCGTCGACGAGCTGTGGCGCGAGACCAAGGCGGGCGGTGGCGACGACCTGCTGCACGAGCGGGTCGGCGAGGTCCTCGAGCTGCACGACCGGCTCGAGGCCGCCCTGCGCTGGTTCAACATCGCGCTCTCGCGCGTCGACCCCGACGATCCGGAGGCACCCGACCTGGGCTGCCTCAACGGCCACTGGCGGGTCCGCCGTGCGTTGGGCCTACCCCTCGACCGGTTCGACCTGCTCTCCGAGGAGCGCCGCCGGCAGTACTCCGAGGACTTCGCCGCGGAGCGCCGCGAGCTCGAGGACGCCGCGCGGATGGAGGCCGCACCGATCGCGGTCGTGTACTGGGCCGAGGCCGAGCTCGGCCTGCTGCTGCAGCGCTGGCCCGAGCTGGCCGACGCGTTCGGGGCGGACCACGCCGAACACCGGGCCCGGGTCGAGCACCGGCTCCGCGAGCTCGCCCATACTCACCCCGTGCTCGCCGTGGGCAACGGCACCGTCGAGGACTACCTCGGCTTCACCCGCGAGCACAAGGAGGACCCGCTCCAGCCGGCCGCACGCGGGATCTACGGCGCACACCTGGCATTCCACGG
This sequence comes from Actinomycetota bacterium, assembly GCA_049323155.1. Taxonomy (GTDB): domain Bacteria; phylum Actinomycetota; class Actinomycetes; order Propionibacteriales; family Nocardioidaceae; genus Nocardioides_C. Next base: position 6,399 of record JBMOMG010000163.1, read on the forward strand.
CCGCACGACGCCGTGGCCGCCCGGGCGCAACGACCGCTGTTGGTGCGGGTCGGGAGTGAAGTACAAGAAGTGCTGCGGCGCCCCCGGCTTCGCCGCCCGCCCCTGAATCCCTGCCCCCGCGACCCGGCTCCCTGACCGGCCCGGGCGGCTGTCCGCGTCCGGGCGACGGGACGATCGGCTCTGGTCCCGGGTCACCTGGCCGGTGAGGCTGGAGACGTGACGGTGCTCCCGGCCCCTGCCCGCGGCGGTGAGCGGCGTGGGCTGACCGCCGCCGAGGTACGTCGGCGGGTCGAGGCCGGCCAGGTCAACCGCACCGCAGCGCGGCCCAGCCGCACGGTGGGGCAGATCCTGCGGGCCAACATCCTCACCCGGTTCAACGCGCTGCTCGGTGCTTTGTTCGTGGTGATCGTAGTCGTCGGCCCGATACAGGACGCGCTGTTCGGGGCGGTGATCGTGGCCAACAGCGCCGTCGGGATCGTGCAGGAGCTGCGGGCCAAGCGCACCCTGGACCGGCTCTCGGTGCTCAGCGCGCCGACCGCGACGGTGGTCCGCGACTGGCAGGAGCAGCAGGTCGCCGCCGAGGAGGTCGTGCTCGACGACGTCCTTGTGGTCGGTGCCGGGGACCAGCTGGTCGTCGACGGCGTGGTGCTCCACGACGACGGTCTCGAGGTCGACGAGTCGCTGTTGACCGGAGAGTCCGAGCCGGTGCCCAAGGATGCCGGCGACCCGGTGCTGTCGGGCAGCTTCGTCGCCGCGGGAACCGGCCGGCTCCGCGCGACCCGGGTGGGCGAGGCGGCGTACGCCGTCGTCCTCGCCGCCGAGGCACGGCGGTTCACCCTGGTCCACTCCGAGATCCGCGACTCCCTGAACCGGTTGCTGAAGGTGATCACCTGGGTGCTCGTGCCCACCGCTGTGCTGCTGTTCACCACCCAGCTGCTCATGGAGGCGGCCACGCTCGACGAGGCGATCCGCGGCTCGGTGGCCGGCGTGGTCGGGATGGTGCCCGAGGGGCTCGTCCTGCTGACCAGCCTGGCCTTCGCTCTCGGCGTGATCCGGCTCGGCTCCCGCGGCGTCCTGGTCCAGGAGCTCCCCGCCATCGAGGGCCTGGCCCGCGTCGACGTGGTCGGCATCGACAAGACCGGGACGCTGACCGAGGGCACGATGGCCGTCGGCGAGCTGCTCCCGCTCGACGGGGCCTCGACCACGGCTGCGGCCGAGGCACTCGGTGCGCTGGCGCACGCCGACGAGCGGCCCAACGCCAGCATGCGCGCCCTCGCCGAGGAGTACGACGCACCGGGCTGGTCGCCGACCAGCCGGATTGCCTTCTCCTCGGCCCGGAAGTGGAGCGGGATCTCCTTCGCCGGCCACGGCAGCTGGATCCTCGGCGCGCCCGAGATGCTGCTGGACGCGAACACCGACGCGAACACCGACGCGAGCGCGGCGGCGGACGCCCACGCGGGCGCCGGCCGGGGGCCGCTCGCGCTGGCCTCGGGGCGGGCCGCGACCGGGCACCGCGTGCTCCTGCTGGCACGCACCGACGCGGAGCTGGTGACCGAGGAGGTGCCGCGTCCGCTGGAGCCGGTGGCGCTGGTCGTGCTCGCCGAGAGAGTGCGACCGGACGCGGCCGACACCTTGCGCTACTTCGCCGAGGAGGGGGTTGCCGTGAAGGTGATCTCCGGCGACAGCCACCACACCGTCGGGGCGGTCGCGGACTCTCTCGGGCTGCCCGGCGCCGACCGTCCCGTCGACGCGCGTGGCCTCCCCGAGGAGGCGGGGCTTCTCGGCCGGTCGATGGAGGGCGCCTCGGTGTTCGGCCGGGTCAGTCCGCACCAGAAGCGCGGCATGGTCCAGGCGCTGCAGCAGCGCGGCCACGTGGTCGCGATGACCGGCGACGGCGTCAACGACGTGCTCGCGCTGAAGGAGGCCGACATCGGCATCGCGATGGGCGGCGGCGCGCAGGCCTCTCGGGCGGTGGCCCAGCTGGTGCTGCTCAAGAGCCGGTTCGACGTCCTCCCCGACGTGGTCGCCGAGGGCCGCCGGATCATCGGCAACGTCGAGCGGGTGGCGAACCTGTTCCTCACCAAGACCGTCTACGTCAGCCTGCTCGCCCTGGCGGTAGGTGTCGCGCAGCTGCCGTTCCCGTTCTTCCCGCGCCACCTGACGATCATCAGCACGCTGACCATCGGCGTGCCCGCGTTCTTCCTCGCGCTGGCGCCGAACCGAAGGCGGGCACGCCCCGACTTCCTCAAGCGGGTGCTGCGGTTCGCCGTACCCGCCGGTGCTGTCGCGGCCACGGCCACCTTCGCCGGGTACGCCGTGGTCGGGCTGGAGAGCGACCTCGGCCAGCCGGTGGCCCGTACGACGGCCACCGTCGTGCTGTTCGGCGTGGGCATGACCGTGCTCGCCCTGCTCGCCTACCCCTGGGACCGGTGGGAGCTGCTCCTGATCGGCACCCTGGTGGCAGCGTTCGCGCTCCTGCACCTGCTGCCGTGGACGCGGGAGTTCTTCGCCCTCAGCCCGCTCCCCCCGCTGGTCTGGGCGAGCGCCCTGGGGCTGGTCGCGCTCGCCGCCGCCGCGCTCGTGGCGGTGCGCAGGTTCGCGCGCCGCGGTGAGCCGGAGGAGGAGCCTGGTCCCGCGCAGTAGCCAAGTTCACCAGCGGTTGCGTGCCTCCTCGGCCCAGCCCACCAGACCGTCGAGGTCCACCCGCTCACCGTCGTCGGTGAGCGCCCAGCCGGTGAAGTGCCCGAAGCACTGGTGGGTCTCGCTGCCGATCACCCCGAGGTTGGTCCGAGCCGCTCGCTCGTGGAAGGGGTGGAGCTCCGCGTGCACCCGCTTGCCGGTGATGGTCCATGGCCGCAGCCAGTCCGAGCGGTCGTAGGTCCAGGCGAGCTCCTCGCCGATCTTGTGGATCCGGCCGTCCACCAGCAGGGCGTTCTCGGTCATCCCGGTGCCCTGGGTCCAGCGGCCGCCCAGCTGGATCCCGCGACCCGGCCCGCTGCCGGCGGCCCAGTTCCAGCGCATCGCGTAGGGCCACTTGCCGCGCCCGTGGTCGAGCACCCCGAACGACTCGCTCGCGTCCACCTCGTGAGCCGTCCCGTCGACGCGCAGGACGCCCGAGACCGGGCGGGCGACGTCCTTGACGGTGTACTGGAAACGCCGGCTGCTCCACGGCACGACGACGCCGAGCGACTCGTGCCCGGCCGGGCGGTCCACGTGGAGGTCGACCTCGACCTCGCGCGCGGCCGCGCGGATCGACGTACCGGAGGCGGACTGGTCGATCCGGATGGTCAGGTCCTTCGCCCGGGCTTCGGCGACCCCGACGCCGCTGCGGTCGGGCAGGCCGGTGCCGCGGGCGAGCGGCACGACGGCGTCGCGGACCGTCTCCTGCCCGGTCGCTCGGTCCAGGACGTAGATGCCGTGCACTGCCGCGTAGTCCAGCGACGAGAGCACGATGCCCACGACGTGGCCGGGGGTGACCAGGCCCCAGTACTCCCAGCGCTTCCGGCGACCCCAGCCGCGCAGGTTCGCCCGGTGGACCGGATGGCGCGTCCACCCGACGGCGGCGGGGTTCAGCCGGCCGTCCGGCAGACACAGGTCGACGGCCTCGGTGATCTCGCGTTCGTGGGTCGCCATGGCGCCGACCGTAGCGAGTCAGGCGGCGACGTGCTCGGCCCGGTCCTTGAGGGTGAGCAGCATCTTGCGCTCCATGACGAAGTGCACCGGCTCGAGCGCGTACTTGTTCGACAGCCAACCCGTCGGAGTCGGCTTGAAGTCGCTGGAGAACCGCACCACCAGCCGGCTGCCGCGCTCGCCCTCGGGACGGACCACGAACGTCCACACCGGGTACGGATAGCCGGACTCCATCGACTCCTCGCGCGGCGCGGCGGGCCCGAGGACCAGGAGGTGCGGGGACTCGACCCGGGCGACGACGAAACTCAGGTCCGGCTGGGTCCCCTCGGGCGCCATCCTGATGGTGTCGCCGACTCGCAGCTCCTGCAGCTCGGGGATGATCCGCTGCGCGCTGTGCATACGCAGCCCCACCAGGTTCTCCAGCCAGTCGTAGCTGTACATCCCGCCGCGGCCCTGGCCGAGCTGCACCAGCCAGGCCCATACGCGCTCGGGCGGCGCGTCGATCGAGACCGCGTGGGTGGTGCGGTACTTCGGCTCGGTGATGACCTCGTCGCCGGGCAGCACCTCGATCGCCTCCTGGACCGTCGCACCCCAGGTGCTCATCCGGGGCCAACGGGCGAGGGCGTACGCCGCACCGCCGGCGACTGCGAGGGCAGCGGCCCGGGACATCGTCTTCGTGGGTGTCATGCCTCGATCGTGTGCATCGCGCCACGTTGCCGCCCAGAGGCGTTGGGCCCCGGAATACCCGCCGGCCGTCGGGACTTGGACTTCACATGCCCAACCAGCACATGTCGTCCGAGTCGCTCCCCCTGGCCGTCCTCGACTTCGTCGGGATCGAGTACGGCGAGGCGGCGTCGGCGTCGATCGCCGGAGCCGTCGAGATCGCCCAGGCCGTGGAAGATGCGGGCTACCGGCGCTACTGGGTCTCGGAGCACCACAACATGCGCAGCCTGGCCTGCAGTGCGCCGGAGATCTTGATCGCCCACCTCGGCGCGAAGACGTCGGCGATCCGGGTCGGAGCCGCTGGGATCATGCTGCCCAACCACGCGCCGTTCAAGGTCGCCGAAACCTTCCGCACCCTGCTGGCGATGTACCCCGGCCGCATCGACCTGGGGCTGGGCCGCGCCCCGGGCACCGACCCGCTGACCGCCCACGTCCTGCGTCGCGGCGTCAACGCCGACGTTTCCGCGGAGTTCCCCGGCCAGGTGGCCGAGCTGCTCGCCTTCCTCGGCGACGGGCAGCACTTCCCCGACGACCACCCCTACCGGCAGCTGGTGGCGGCTCCTGTCGTGGACGAGCAGCCGCAGGTCTTCATGCTCGGGTCGAGCCACTACGGCCCGCGCTTCGCCGCCGTGAACGGGATGAGCGCGGTGTTCGCCCACCACCAGAGCCCCGAGATCGCCTTCGACGTGCTCTGCGACTACCGACGCAGCTTCCGCCCGCGCCGCGACGGGGACCAGCCGTGGTCGGCGATGTCGGTGCTGGCCTTCGCCAGCGACGACCAGGACGCGGTCTTCGAGTTCGAGGCCGCGTGGGCGTTGACCATGCAGAACCTGGCCCGCAACATCCGGGAGCCCCTGCGGCCCGAGCAGGTCACCGAGTACGCCCGGTCCGAGGAGTTCCGCTCCCGGCGCCGCGAGCGCGACCCGCGTCAGGTGACCGGCCAGGCCGCCGACGTCGTCGAGCGCCTGCGCGAGATGAAGGAGCTCGCCGAGGTCGACGAGCTCGTCGTCGTCACTCCGGGCCTGGACCGCAAGCGCCGCATCGACAGCTTCCGCCAGATCGCGGACGCCTGGCGGGCCGGCTGAGACGCCTGGCGGCCGGCTGACTCGCCGCCGGCTGACTTGGCCGGCTGACTTGGCCGGCTGACTTGGCCGGCTGACTCGCTGCCGGTCGGCTAGCTCCCCGCCGGCTCGGGCGACCTCCCACGACGTCGCCGGCGCCGCTCACCACGTGGATGACGCGGCGCCAGCACCGGCGCCTTGTCGTCGAGCAGCGGCTCCCCGACGAGGTACTGCGCCATCAGGCTGTCGTGGCTGTGTGCCTTCGACGGCGGCCTGACCAGCTGCGGCACGATCCGGCCCTCGACCGCGTCCCAGAAGCGGTCCGCGACCGCCCACACCCGGTGGCTCACCCGTCCGGCCGTGCCGGTGTGGGGCAGGTACGGATGGGCGCGGGTCGGGGCCTTCACCTCCGCGCGGTACAGCTCCTCGGCCAGCGCCTGCCTCTCGGCGTCGTCGAGCGCGGCCGCGAGATCCTCGGCGAGCGCGCTCTCGAGCCGGTTGTGCTCCCCGAGCGCGGCCGACACGTCGCGCCACACCCGCGCCCACGGCACCTGTGCGGCGCTCGCCTGGCCGTAGAGCCGCGCCTTGAGGAAGGCGACCTCCTGCTCGAGCCGCCGCGCCCGATGCAGGTAGTCCCTGACCCGGTCGTCGCCGTCGGACAGCCGTCGCCGCGCGACCGGGACGATCACCTCCTCCGCGGCCGCCACGTGCCGGCTGGTCGAGGAGAGGAAGGCATCGGCGCGCGCGTACACGTCGCGGGGCCTGCTCCTGCTCGCTGCTCGGGTGGCGTGGTCGAGCCGCTGCTCCAACGCGCGATGCGTGGCCTCGACGGTCACCACCAGGTGGTTGACGCTCATCTGCATCACCTCGGTGGGAGACATCTCGGGCACCTCCCGAGATGCGCCTTCCACCAGTCTCGACCCGTCCTGCCCACCTCACAAGAGGTGGGCGACGCAGCTCAGACGGCCGGGCCCTGCACCGCCGCTGACTGCGCCTCGGCGATGGCGTCGCGGACCGCGTCGACCAGGAAGGCGATGTCCTCCTCGGTCGCCACGATCGGCGGAGCGAGTCGCATCGTCGAGCCGTGGGTGTCCTTCGCCAGCACGCCGCGCTCCATCAACGCCTCGCACAGCTGGCGGCCGGTCATCAGCCGCGGGTCGATGTCGACCCCGGCCCACAGGCCGCGGGCGCGCACCGCGAGGATCCCCTCGCCGACCAGCTTCTCCAGGCCCTCGGCGAGCTGGGCGCCGAGGCGGGTGGCCCGCTCCTGGAACTCGCCGGTCTCCAGCATCGCGACGACCTCGCGACCGATCGCGGCGGCCAGCGGGTTGCCGCCGAAGGTGGACCCGTGCGAGCCGGGTGTGATCACGTCGAGCACGACCTTGTTGGCCGCGATCGCCGAGACCGGGTAGAGGCCGCCGCCGAGAGCCTTGCCGAGGATGTAGACGTCGGGCACGACGCCCTCGTACTCGCAGGCGAAGGTCCTGCCGGTGCGGGCGAGCCCGGACTGGATCTCGTCGGCGACCATCAGGATGTTCGCCTCGTCGCAGACCTTGCGGACGTCGCGCAGGTAGCCCTCCGGCGGGATGATCACCCCGCCCTCGCCCTGGATCGGCTCGAGCAGCACCGCGACGGTGGAGTCGTCGATCGCGTCGCGCAGGGCGTCCGCGTCGCCGTACTTCACGATCTTGAACCCGGGCGTGAACGGGGCGTAGTGACGCCGCGCGTCCTCGTCGGTCGAGAAGCTGACGATGGTGGTGGTGCGACCGTGGAAGTTGCCCTCCATCACGATGATCGTGGCGTGCTCCTCGGGCACGCCCTTGACCTCGTAGCCCCAGCGCCGGCTGACCTTGACCGCGGTCTCCACGGCCTCGGCGCCGCTGTTCATCGGCAGCACCATCTCCTTGCCGGTGAGCTCGGCGAGGTCGCGGGCGAACAGGCCGAGCTGGTCGTTGTAGAACGCCCGGCTGGTCAGCGTCAGCCTGTCGAGCTGCTCGTGGGCCACCTGCAGCAGCCGCGGGTGGCCGTGGCCGAAGTTCAGCGCCGAGTAGCCGGCGAGGCAGTCGAGGTAGCGCTTGCCCTCGACGTCGGTCACCCAGGCGCCCTCACCGGAGCTGATCACCACGGGGAGCGGGTGGTAGTTGTGCGCCGCCCACTGCTCGGTGATGTCGATGTGTTCGGCGGAGGAGAGCTTGTGGCTCGTCAGGGTCTGCTCGGTCATACCGCCATGGTGACATCCGGACCCCGGATCGGCCGAATGGGGACCGGCCTCCCATTTCGGCGGGTTCATGAGCCGCATCGGCACCCTCAGCGGGCGGCCCTGCGGCGTCGGGCCCCGCGCGCGACGTCGCGGTCGGTGACCGCCGCGGTGATCCCCGGGAGCGCCATCACCGTGCGCGCCAGCAGCGGGGTCCGCCGACCGGGGAAGACCCGGGCCCGGCGGCGTTCCGCACCGTGCAGGATCGCGCGGGCGACCTCGTCCGCCGACATCACCGGGATCATGCTGGACGCCTGCGCCTCCGGGGGCTTCAGCGGCACCTCCGCGGCCAGCATCGGCGTGTCGGTGTCCGGCGGGAACACGCAGCCCACGTGGACGCCCCGCGGCTTCAGCTCGGCGTGCAAGGACTCGCACAGTCCGCGCACCGCGAACTTCGAGGGGCAGTATGCCGTGTAGCCGAACAGCCCGAGCAGGCCCGCGAACGACGAGACCGCCATGATCGCGCCGTGGCCGCGGGCCGACATCGACGGCACGACGGCCCGGATCGCCCACAGCGTGCCGAAGTAGTTGATCGCCATCTCCCGCTCGAACTCGTCGAGCTCCAACTCGGTGAAGCTCCCCGGACGCACCACTCCGGCGCAGGTGACCAGCAGGTCCCCGGTGCCGTGGCCGGCCTCGGCGGCAGCCACGGCGTCGAACACCGCGCTCCGGTCGGTGACGTCGACCGGGTGTGTGGAAACCCCCTCGAGATGCTCGGCCTCGAGCCGGGCGAGATCGGCGTCGTCGAGAGCGAGCGCCGAGACCTTCGCGCCGGCCTCGGCCAGAAGGCGTACGGCGGCCAGCCCGATGCCGCTGGACCCGCCGGTGACGATCGCGTGCTTGCGGCTGAACGACTCGAACATCGCAGCGCCTCCTGTCTGCCGGGCTAGTGGTGGACCACGACGAGGAACACGGACAGCGCGAGCACCGCGGACACCACGCCCGCGTTGACCACTCCCCCGCGGGCGCGCAGGAACATCCGGTGCTGCGCGAAGTAGGCCAGGTCGATGATCCCCAGGAACAGCAGCATCCCGGCGGTGACCAGCGACAGCGTGCGGCCGAGGTCCTCGCCGAGCACGCTGAGCGTGGCCGAGCCCACCAGCAGCCCGGCGAGGATGGTGTCGGGGTAGACGAAGACGCGCTCGTGGTCGACGTACCCCGCCGGGAGCCAGGGCTCGGCGTGCGCCTCCCGGAACCAGGTCAGCCAGAACACCGCGATCCCCGCCGCCGTGAGCACCTGCGCGATCGCGGCCGCCCAGACCAGCGGCTCCTCGGTCATGACGCCGCGTGCGGCTGTCTCCGGGAGGTGCCGGGGCTCTCGGCGGCCCGGGGCGCATGCACCCGCTCGGGCA